>JAKAZH010000040.1 GCA_021815935.1 Actinomycetes bacterium | reverse complement strand
ATGATGCGCTCGGTGACAGCGACAGCCTGCGGGCGGCCCGCCCCGCGAAGCGAACTGGTCGGCACCATGTTCGTGTAGCAGGCTACGAGCTCCGAGTGGATGTTCGGGATCTTGTACGGCCCCGGCAGCGTCGACATGGTGATGGTCGGGACCTGCAAGCCGACGCAGTAAGCCCCCTGATCGTGCTCGAAGACGTCCTTCAAGGCGAGTATGCGTCCCGTGTCGTCGAAGCCGAGCTCGACCCTGTGCGTCTGGGAGCGTTCCATCGTGGAGCTGACGAAGTTCTCCCAGCGATCCTCGACCCACTTGACGGTGGCCCCCAGCTGCATGGCGATCCACGGGATGAGCGCTTCCTCCCCGTAGAACTGCGCCTTCGGGCCGAACCCGCCGCCGATGTCTTGAGGTGCGACGACGCGTATCTCGTCTTCGGTCATGTCGTAGAGCGTGCAGAGCATGTGACGGACGTAGTGCGGAGTCTGGGTGGCGTCCCAAACCGTCAGCTCGCCTGAGCCCGCGTCGAAGCGGGCGGCTACGGCTCGTCCCTCCATCGAATGCCCGCCGCCGCGGCTTATCACGAACGTCTCGTGCAGGACGTGCGGGGCGCGCCGCAAGGCGTCGTCGGGGTCGCCGGAGCGCTGCACGATCCGCACTGCGACGTTGTCTGCGGATCCTTCGTGTACCAGGGCAGCGCCTGGGGCGAGCGCTGCCGCTGTCGAACCGATTCCCGGGCGGGGTTCGTAGTCGACGTCGATCAGGTCCAAGGCGTCCTCGGCGTGCCGTCTGGCCGACGCGACGACCACTGCGAGGGGCTCGCCGACGTAGTGCACCGCGTCGACGGCGATAGGGTAGCGGGGGAAGTGCTTGAGGTCCGGGTGTGTGACCTTGGGTGGTAGGTCCCGAAGGATCGGCTTCAGGTCCGTGGCCGTGAACACGCCTATCACACCAACGCCGCGGCGCGCTTCGGTCGAGTCGATCGATCGTATCCGTGCGCTCGGGTAGGGGCTGCGAAGGATAGCGGCTTCGTAGCAGTCGCCGAGGTCGAGATCGTCGAGGAATCTGCCGGCGCCAATCAGAAGCCTGCGATCCTCGCGCCTGGGAATCCTGGCGCCGACGTAGCGGTCACGGACGGCTGAATCCACTTGGCTCACTTTGCGCCCCCAAGCGCCTCGGCGGGTAGCGACAGGAGGGCGTCGACGAGGCCGACGTAGCCGGTGCAGCGGCAAATGTTCCCGCTGAGCGCTTCCCGGGCCTGCGCTTCGCTGGTGAGCGGGCCTTCTCGTAGGCGTGCCGCCAAGGACATGAGGAATCCGGAGGTGCAGAAGCCGCACTGCACGGCGTGGTTGTCGACGAAGGCCTGCTGCAGCGGCCCGAGGGTGTCGCCGTCGGAGAGGCCCTCCACCGTCTCGACGACGCATCCGTCGGCTTGCACCGCGAGCATGAGGCAGGATCGCACCGCTTCGCCGTCGACGATGACGGTGCACGCGCCGCAGCTTCCGTGCTCGCAGCCGAGGTGAGTACCGGTGAGCTTCAAGTCGCGCCTCAACAGGTCTGCCAAGGAGACCCTTACGTCCGTGGCGACGGTAACGACGACGCCGTTTACGGTGAGCGACACTTCCATCGTGTCATAACCAGACGACGCGGAGAGCTGATCTTCAGGCACTGTGTGCTCCTTGATTCGAACGGATCTGCTCCAAGCAGCGCCGGACGAGAACCCCCGCCAGTTGTTTGCGGTAGTCGCTGTCCGCGTGGAAGTCGTCTGGAGGGTCGACGCTGCGACGTGTCTCGTATTGCGCGTCGAGCAGCGTCGAGTCTCGGAGGTCGCTTCCGATGATCGCCTCCTCGGCGCCAGCGACGACGTACGGTGTCGGCGCGACTCCTGAGCAGACGACACGGGCACTTTTGACCTGACCGTCGGCGATCTTGACTACCACGGCTGCGCCGACGATAGCGAAGTCGCCTTTGCGTCTGCTTACCTCCATGAAGGCGGCGTGGTTGCCGGGTCCTGGGTCGGGGACGAGAACTTCGACGAGAAGCTCGCCCGCCTCGACCGCCGTCGTGAAATGGAACTTGAAGAAGTCGGCCGCGCCGACGCGTCGGCGGCCCCGGGCGTTCGCCACGACGAACGTCGAGTCGAGGGCGACCATCAGAGTCGGAAGCTCTGCAGCAGAATCGGCGTGCGCCAGGCTCCCGCAAACGGTCCCGCGGTTGCGTATCTGGACGTGAGCGACCTTCGCCAACGCGTGGTGCATGACCGGAAAACGCAGACCGATGTCCGGGTCGAGCTCGATCTGTCGCTGGCGTGCCATCGCGCGAATGCGAAGACCGGAGTCGTCGAGATCCCACCCGCGAAGCTGCGGGATGCGTCCGATGTCAACCAGATCAGTCGGGGTCGCCAGGCGGTATGCCATCATCGGCAGCAGGCTTTGACCGCCGGCAAGAACCTTGGCGGCGTCGCCCAGGTCGCCTAAAAGCTCCAACGCCTCGGCCAGCGTGGAGGGCTGGTGATAGCGAAACGGTGCGAGTTTCACGCGTCGGACTCCTGCGTTCCGTGAAGGCTCACGCAGCACGCTGAAGGCGGGGTCGGTGCAGGGATCGTGTCCCCCGACAGGAACAGACGCACGGCGTATCGGAGGGCCGAGCTTTCGACGATCGCGAAATGGCGAAGCCCCGGCCACACCTGCTGCGTGGCGCCGGAGATTCCAGCGGCGAGGGCGGCTCCCATCGACGGCGGTGTTGCGGAGTCGTCCTCGCCGGTGACTGCGAGCGTTGCTGCTGTTACCCGTTCGAGGGCGTCGCGTCCGTCGTAGGCGCCTAACGCCCGGCAGGCGGCGGCGTG
This sequence comes from Actinomycetes bacterium, assembly GCA_021815935.1. The sequence goes on along the minus strand of JAKAZH010000040.1, from coordinate 8,462 downwards.
CGCAGCCGGGGAGGTTCGAAGGAAGATCCCGACGAGGGAAGAGACCGTCGCCGGGTGGTGGCGACGGAACTCCTCCCCGAACCACCGGTCTGTCTGGAACGAGACTTGCATCTCCCTCGGTGTCGTCTCGGCCGTGTTTGCCCGCTGCTCCCAGGCTTTGACAGCCTCGGGCCCGTACCAGGCGGTCGTGTCACAAGCGACGAGGCGCGCGACGCGCTCGGGGTGTGCCGCGGCGAGTGCGACGGCGACAGTGCCGCCCATCGACATGCCGAGAACGTCTACCGGCCCCAGGCCGAGCTCGTCGGCGAGGCATGCGACGTCGCTGGCCATATCCTCGACACTAAACGAGCGCCCGTCCCACGAACTTCGGCCGTGTCCTCTCAAGTCCACGCAGACCAGTCGACGGCCGAGGCCCAGCTCGCCTGCCAGCAGGTCCCACATCTCCGCGCTGAGCGCGAGGGAGTGAAGCAGCACCAACGGCGGACCGGTCCCGGCCGTCTTGTAGGCGAGTTTGCCCCAGGGACGTTCTATGTACGAGTACTCGTCGTTCAATTGCCGGACCGATCGGTCGAACGCCGGCGCCGCGCCGCCAAACGCGAAGCGTTCCCGAAACAGATGGCATCGTGGATGTCAGACGGAAGGTCGGCCGTGCGAACAGACGCCGACGGGTGCGGGTCGCCTATCGGGAACGGGGCGTCACTTCCGAGCATCACTCGCTCCGCGCCGACACGTCGGACGAGCAGCTCGATGGACCACGGGTCCAAAGCGACCGTGTCGAAGTACAGGCGGCGCAATATCTCAGACGGCGACGAGGTCATAGCCGTCTTGTCGCGCAGCCCGGCGCGAACGAGCCCGTCAAGGCGGAACGACTGGTAGGGAAGGAACCCGCCGCCGTGCACGACGACCACCTCCAAGTCCGGGAGACGGTCGAACACCCCGGCGATCATCAGCTCGACGACCGCGGCGCTCGCGTCGATCACTCGACCCGAAACGTTCTGCACGACGGGAGATGTGAATGCACACGACGGTCCGTTGACCGGCGGATGGAGCATGACGGTGACCTCTTGGCGGGCTATCTCCGTCCAGAACTCGGCATACAAATCGGACGCCAAGGGAGCGCCGGGGGGAGCCGAGCTCACCATCACCGCCGGTGCTTCTACCTGCGACAGGACCCGGTTCGTGTCGTCGAGCGCAGCTTTGGCGCCTGAGGAGATATCGACGAACGGGACCGGCCGAAGGCGCCCGCCGCTCTTGCCGGTAGCGTCGCGAAGAGCAGCATTGACTGCCCGCACCCACGGGCGCCGCTCTGCGTCGGGGAATGTCGCCCATGTGAAAAGGTCAAGCCACGGGGAGACCCACTGCTCCGCTATGCCTTCGCTGTCCAGCCAGGCGATGCGCTCCGACAAGGAGAACATCGCGGGCGCTATCGGGCCGAGACGGCTATCGCCGTAGACGATCGAAGTGCCGTCGCTGGTTACTCCGGGAAGCTCGCCTCCACGAACCGCAGCTAACAGCGCCTCGGGAACTACGTGGGCGTGGACGTCTATATCTCTGCGGTTGCTCATTGCCTTTCCTCCATGCGAACGTCGCCTGGGGCGCTGGAAGCGCCGATAACCCCCGAGCGGACGATCGCCCGGTAGCCGGCCATTATCAAACCGCGGCTCATAGCTGCCGCCGCTGTCTTGTCCTGCTCCTCGTAGGCGATCAGAAGCCGGCGGTGGTCCTCCACCGACCGCTGGAGTCGTCCCGGCTGCGACAGGCTCAAATGGCGGAACTGCAAAGTCCGGATCCCGAGCATGCCCACCATGCGCTGCAGCTGCTCGTTGCCTGCAAGGCGAACCTCGACGAGACGAAACCCGACGTTGTGCCAGAAGTAGTCGTCGACCGCACCGCGAGCGGCATCCTCCTCGAGCGCCGCCTGCCAGCGCCACAGCTCCGCGAGGAGCGTCTTCGGGCAGGACTCGACGATCAGCTCGCTCACCAGCGTGAACAGCGCAGCGCGAAGGTCGTAGACGTCCTTTGCCTGGCGGAGTGTCACGTGAGCCACGTACGGGCGCCGGTGGGGGGGGACCACGATCGCCCCTTGGCGTTCCAAGTCTGCGAGGGCTTCACGGACAGGCGTCCTGCTGGTGTTGAACCGTCGTGCCAGGTCGACAGAGTTGAGGCTGTCACCGGGATTCAGGTGGCCTTCGACGATCGCTATGGCTATCTCGTCGAAGATCTGCTGGGCCAGGGGTGCCCGGTCGGCGTCGTCTCTCATGCTCGCCAGCATGAGCGTGCGCCGGTCGTGGAGCGCGCTGTCGGGGTCGAGGGGAATGCTGACCCCCGGGGCCGCCGCACCCCGGTGATCCGGCAGGCCGATCCTGGTGACGACACTGACCCGAGGGAAGCGGCCGGCGGCCTCGTCGCTACGCATGGCGGGGTCTGGCTGGCCCGCTTGTGCTACGCCGGTCTCCATAGCCGTCAGCTTTCCAGTTCCGGCCAACGCCGACGGACCCGGTCCAATGATTCGATGTTCGCCTCTGCTACCGCAGGGAAGTCGCCGAGGCGCTCGAAGGGTCGGCACGCGTCGATGAGCATGCGGCTGTTGTAGCTCGCCTCGCCGGGGCGTCCGAGTGGATCGACCCTGCTTCCCCACGACCGGCGCATTATGTCGACGTCGATTGCTGGATCGCAGCGCGTCGAGACAGCCCACATCACTTCGTGCAGGTCGCGCGGGTCGACGTCTGAGTCGACGGTTATCACAAGGCGGTTCATGTACGCGGTGGCGGGATGCTGAGCGGCGAGATAGCCGGCTTGGCGGCTGTGGCCGGCGTAGCGCTGCTCCAGCGCTACCGCGATGATTGACCGTCCGCCGCCCGCCTCGTGACACCAAACGCCGGAGACGCCTGCGAGACCGGTGGCGATGAGAGCGTCGGTGGCCATGGCCGACTTCATGACGGATCGCATGTAGGAGTAGTCGTGCGGTGGTTTGCCTGGCGGAGCCCCGAGGTTGATCGGATCGGTGCGGTGGTAGACCGCCGCGACGTCGACGCAGAGGACTTCGGTGGTGCCCCCCGAGTAGTAGCCGGTCCATTCGCCGAAAGGACCCTCGGGGCGGGTGCGGTCCGGGTAAACCCACCCTTCGAACGCCAGTTCGCTCTCGGCTGGGAGTGGAAGCCCGGTGACAGGCGCGGCGACTACCGGGACGGGGGCGGAGAGGATCGCCCCGGCGTAGTCGTACTCCGAGATCCCGGTCGGCACCTCGGTGCCCGCAACGACGAGCAGGACCGGGTGATGTCCGAGGGACGCTGCGATCGGGGCTCTTCCCTCTTTCGCGAACCAGCGCTTCAGGTGCTGGAATCCGTGCTTGCCCGCCTCGATGTTGACAGTGACGCTTCGGCCGGCGTCTTGGACCTGGATTCGGTACGCGCCGAGGTTCGGGACCCCGTTGTCCGGGTCGACGGTGACCACCGCGCACCCAGTGCCGATGTACGGTCCGCCGTCGGCCTCATGCCAAACCGGGCAAGGGAAGTTGGTGAAATTGATGTCGTCTCCGCCCAAGCGGTGTTCGAAGATCGGGCCGTCCTCGACGAACACGGCGGCGAAGTCTTTCGCCTGGGCGGTCCACTGAGCGGGTTTGCCGCGCAACGCCTCGACGAGGTCGCGGTCTGACAGGCCCTTGCCCAGTCCGAGGCCGGCGCCCATCAGATAAGAGCTCGACAGCGAGCTTGTCAGTACCCGCATGCCCTTAGGGTGGCCTGGGATGTCGTCGAAGAGGAGCGCCCGCGGCCGGCTGCGCCGGTAGTTGACCTGGCTTGCCGCACCGATTTCGAGCGACGCGTCAACGCCTTCGAGGCGCAGCAGGTCACCGCTGGCCTCGGCGCGCCCTAGCCAAGCGCGCAGGTCGAAGACGGACGGTAGCAGTCCCATTAGAGCAAAGGCTCCATGTCGGCCGCGGTCTCGGCTAGCGCGATGATCTCGTCGAGGCGCTCCGGGGGGACAACCACGACGCCGTCACCGTCTCCGAATACGAGGTCGCCGGGGCGTACCACGACACCGCCGAGGGCTATCGCCACGTTCAGCTGGCCGGGTCCGTGCTTGTACGGGCCGGCGGCGGTCACTGCCCGGGCGAACACGGGAAGGCCGAGACTCTCCAGGGCGTCCCTGTCTCGGACCGCGCCGTCTATGACGACGCCGAGCGCGCCGTTTCGAAGGGCCTTCGTCGCCATGCGCTCGCCGAAGAGGGCACGGGATTCATCTCCCTGGCCGTTGACTACCAGCACGTCGCCCGGCTTTAGAAGGTCGAGTGCCTTGTGCACGAACAGGTTGTCGCCTGCCCGGGTCCACACGGTGACGGCGGTCCCGTGGAAGGCTGCACCCTTCCACTGGGCTTTGATCGAGGAGCTGACAACTCCCATCCGCTCCATAGCGTCGCTCAGGTCGCATGTGGTGAGGCGGTCGAGGCGGCCCCGCTGTTCGCTCAGCGTCATCTAGGAGGCGGTGTAAATGTAGTTCGTCACGCTCGACGGCGCTGTGGTCTTGTCCTTGGTCGCCGCGCGGCCAAACGCCGCTTGGATCAGCGACGGGGTGACGACCGGCGTGGACTTCCACACGTTCAAGAAGAATTTGTAGGCGATTGCTGCGTCGGCTGCCGTCGTCTGAGGGTTGTACTTCTCTATGGCCGCCTCGGTCTGGTTCGGATGAGCCCGCAGGAACGCGAGGTTCGCGGTCTCGGCTTCGTAGAAGTCCTTGACCGCCTGGGGATGGCTCGCCACGTACGAGGACGTCGCCGAGAACGCCCCGACCGCGTAGGGAAGATTGGACAGCGAGGTGAGCACGTGCCCGCCGACCTGCGTGAGTGACTGCGCTGTCGGCGGCTGGAACAGGCCCCCGGCCGCGGCGCCGCTGCGGACCGCTGAGATCTGCTGCGCGGCGGAGACAAGGAACTTCCGGGTCACCGACGTGGCGCTCATGCCGTTCTGTGTGAGAAGGTCCGTCAAACCGAAGTCCGTCTCGGACCCCTGGGTGGTCAACGCCAGCGTCTGGCCTGCGAGCTGGCTGATGGAAGTGATGTTCTTGTTGACCCACAACTGAAGGTTGTACGTGCCCTCGGTAAGAGCGACGAACTTGAGCGACTCGCCTTTCAAGATCGCGCTAGCGACGCCGTCGGCTACCGCTGCGCCGATCTGGGCGCTTCCGCTTATGAGCGCCGATACGAGGTTCGCCGGCGTTATCTGCTGCAGGGTGACGTTGAGCCCGTACTTCTTGAAGATGCCGTCGGCGACCCCGACGTACAGGTCGGAGTATCCGGCTCCGGTCGCGGCGTAGGCGACGGTGATATTCGTCAATGGCGCAGCGGTGCTCGACTGCGACGAGGGTGCGACGGTGGTTGCCGAGCTGCTAGACGAGGAACTCGACGAGCCGCAGGCGCCGACGACAAGCGCCGTCCCCGCAGCTATCGCAGTCATCCGTCCCCATGTCTTGATCATTGACGCTCCTTGTCTATTGGAATGAACCCACGGTTGGGCTGCACTATTGGGCCTGCGACCACGAAATGACCCGCCGTTCGATTGCGCCGATCAGACGTGTGAGTGCCAGGGCGGCGATTGCGACGACGACGATTCCCGCCATAGCTGTGCTCATCTGGAAGTTGGACGTGGCGTTCTGTACGAAGTATCCGAGACCGTTAGCGGAGAGGAAGAACTCGACGACGATCGCCCCGACGAGCGTCCTTGCCACCGACAGGCGTAGACCGGTCAAGATGAACGGCATCGTGGCAGGGAGCAGGATCGAGGTGAAAAAGCGCCACCGTGACGCCGAGAAGACAGTCCCGACCCGAAGGTAGTCGCGGTCGATGTTGCGAACACCTGCGGTGGTGTTGATGACCAACGGCAAGATGCCAGCCCAAACGACGACGATGACCCGCGCTTTCTCGCCCAGGCCGAACCAGAAGATGATCAGCGGGAGAAACAGAACGTAGGGAACCGAGTTGAGTATGCTGACGATCGGTTCGCTCATCTGACGCAAAAGCGATATCCGCCCGAACATGAGCCCTAGCGGGATTCCGACGACGACTATCACCGCGAGAGCGAGGCCGACCTCGGTAGCGGTCGTGGCTATAGGCGTCCAGATGGTGCCGTTGCGGATCAGGGTGATCTCCTGGCCGAACACCCGTGTCGGGTCGGAGCTGATGTGGATGTCGACGATTCCCGTCATGGCGGTTATCTGCCAGGCCCCGAGGAGCAAAAGGACGCCGAGAGAACCGAAAAGCAGCGACGCCCGTGGTAGGCGCTGGCCGATCCCGGCCGGTCGAAATGTCAACGGGGGATCGACGCCGGTGCTGTCGGCGGGACCGGGCCGCGGTCCAGATGCGAGAGTGGACGTTGTCATGATGCTGTTGTCATCTCCTTTCCTTCGAGCGTCGACCGGCCGTAGAGAGCGTCGAGAATGCGGTCGTGGTAGGCGATGAACTCGGGGGTGGAGCGCAGGTCGCCCGTGCGGGGGCGCACCAAGTCGACCGAGATGTCGGCAGTGATCCTGCCAGGAGACTTCGAGAAGACGAGTACGCGGTCACCTAGAAGCACCGCCTCTCCGACGTCGTGGGTGACGAACACGGCGGTCGTCGACTGCCCTACAGCGGAGCCATGCCAGATTCTGACCAGCTCCTCTTGCATCGTCTCTCTGGTCTGGGCGTCGAGCGCCCCGAAGGGCTCGTCGAGGAGCAGGAGAGACGGCTCGGTCAGAAGCGCGCGTGCCAGGTTGACACGTTGTCTCATGCCGCCGGAGAGCTCTCTCGGACGGCGATGGGCGACGTCGCTCAGACCGACGAGCTCGATCAGCTCGTTGGCGCGGGCCTTGGCGCGCTCGTCGAACCTGCCCTGGGCTTGGCAGCCGAAGATCACGTTGCCGTAGACGTCGCGCCACGGGAACAGCGAAGGGCTCTGGAATACAAGGCTGCGGTCCTTGCTCGGCGAGTCGATGGCTTTCCCGTCGACGAGAATCTCGCCTGCGCCGACATGAACCAGACCTGCCAACGCCTCGAGGAAGGTCGTCTTGCCGCAGCCACTCGGTCCGACGAGGACGACGAACTCACCCCTTCGGATCACCGTGTCGAGGTCCCTGCAGGCCAGGACCTGCTCGCCGCGGCGCCTTCCGGGATAGCCAAGGTAGACGTGCTTGACTTCGACGGCCAGATCTACTCCTCGCATGTGGCTCGCTCCCCCGGCCTTGTCCAGTCCAAACTGTCGCCACTTGACGGTAGCGTCGGCTCTGGTGGATGTCAACTCGCCGAGCAGAATGAACCCTTGACGGAGGCCTGGACGCGCCCGCCTACCGGCGCTCGCCGGTAAATTTCCCTCGTAGATGCGGTCCAGGGGTCGCCGGCTCGCGGCCGGGGAGGGAGCGCTCTGCGACGACTTGACGCAGCAGCTCTTTGGTCTTAAAGTGCCGACGATCGACAGTCAGACCAAAGTTCTTGGGTCGACGTTTGACGGGAGGGATCAGTGGACTTCGGCATCTTCGATCACACCGAACGCAAGAAGGGCCAGGCGATATCTGACGTGTACGCAGAGCGCCGCCGGCTGGCGCGGGCGGCGGACGACGTTGGCTGCTTCTGCTACCACGTCTCGGAGCACCACGGAACGCCGCTGTCGATGGCGCCGTCGCCGTTCATACTTCTGGCCGTCCTCGCCGCGGAGACCAAGCGTATGCACGTCGGACCGCTCGGGGCTCTTCTTCCTCTCTACCAGCCGCTCCGGCTGATCGAGGAGATCTGCATGCTCGACCACTTGAGTGGCGGTCGTCTGGAGTTGGGGATTGGGCGCGGTGTCAACAAGATCGAGCTCAAGTTTTATAACGTCGACATGGAGCAGTCCCGGGCCATGTTCGACGAGGCGCTGCGGGTGATAAGGCTGGGTTTGACCGAGAAGGTCCTCGACTTTCAGGGCGAGTTCTACGACTACGACATGGTGCCGATGGAGTTCACGCCCGCCCAGAGGCCGCACCCGCCTATCTGGTATCCGACGAGCAATCTGCAGAGCGTCGCCTGGGTGGCCCAGCAGGGTTTCAATACGATCTTCGCCGGCGAGCTCGACCACATCGCCGAGCAGGTCAGCGTGTATAAGGAGACGTTGAGCCCGTCGCTTCGAGGAAAGACGAGGTACGGGTTTCACCCGTTCGTTGTGGTAGCCCCGAGCGACGGCGAGGCCTACCAGGTTGGCGAAGTCGCGTATCGCACCCATCACGAGAACCTTGCGCATCTTCGAAGCTGGAAGGGCAGGGCGGGCGAGATGACCCGGACGCAGAATCTGAAGGCCCCGCACGACCTGCGCAGCGCGGTCGAGGAGGGCTGGGCGGCGGCAGGCTCGCCGTCTGTGGTGCGTGACCAGCTTGCGACGATCATCGACAAGACGGGCTGCAACTATGTTCTTTACACGCCGATGAGCGGGGACACCCCACTCGACTTCGCTCTGCGAGCGCTC
>JAKAZH010000039.1 GCA_021815935.1 Actinomycetes bacterium | reverse complement strand
AACAGCCAGCAACCGACCATCAACACGAAGCAGATGATCAGGAAGAACTCGCTGTAGGTGTTCGGGTTGGTGCTTATGTGTGAACCGAACGGCTGGGACACTCCGACGAGTCCGGCCCCGCCGTCGAAGATCTTGTTGTCGTTGTTGATGATCCCGTAGACGATCGACCCGGAGGCCAGCGTGACGATTGCGAGGTAGTCGCTGCGCAGGCGTCGAAGTGCGATGAGTCCGATTATGAAACCGAGAAGGCCTGCGGCTACAGCACCGATAACCAGCGCGACGGGCCACGGAAGGCTCAACCCGAGGATGTAGTAGATCTCCGTTCCCCGCTGCGCTGGTCCGAGCACCGCGACACCGGCGAAGTACCCACCGATGGCCATGAAGGTGATGACCGTGAAGTCGAGGATCCCGGCGTAACCGAACTGGATGTTGAGCCCGAAGGCGAAGATGTTGTAGATGCAGAAGTAGACGGCGAGCGTTGCGACGTAACCCCAGAAGACTCCCATTGATCAGACTTCCTTTCTAAGCCTTGCCTACGGTGGCTATTACGCCTTGCGGCCTCACGAGAAGTACGAGCACCAGAACCGCAAACGCCAAGTCGAGCTGGTATGCGGAGGATATCCAGATGCCGGAGAGGTTTACGACCAGTCCTATCGCGATGGCTCCGATCATCGCCCCATAGATCTGGCCGATACCACCGACAATTACGGCGGCGAAGATTACGAACAGGAAGTTGTTGCCGGTGTATGCCTGGAACGAAACGGTGTTGATTGCGAGGGTGACGCCGCCGAGTCCGGCGAGGCATCCGCTCAGAAACCACGTCCACATGGTGATGCGACCCGTGTTGATGCCGCTGACCTTCGCCAAGGGGGTGTTGTCGGACATTGCCCGCATCGACCGTCCGAGAGTGCTGCGTGTGAGCAGCAGATGGACGCCGACCAGTACAACGATTGATATTGCAATGATCGCCAGCTGGTTCGGCGTGAAGCTGAGCGGCCCGATCTTGAGTGGCGTTCCTTGATGGATCGAGAATTTCGTGAACGACACTCCCCAGAAGAGTTGGATGACGTTCAGCAGGATGAGCGAGAGCCCGAAGGTGACTATCAGCATGAAGAACCCGCTTGTGCCCCGGCGCACGAAAGGCTCGAGAATTAGGGCGTCGATGATCACAGCGGCGAGGCCTGTCAACAGGGTGCCTCCGATCGCGGCGAGCCAGAAGGGCAGACCGAGGCTCGTGTTGAGGGCGTAGGTGAAATACATTCCGAGCCCGAGCAGTGCTCCGTAGCCGAAGTTCACGAAGTTGGTCACGCCGAACTGGAGGCTCAACCCAACGGCACTTAGCGCCAGCACCGACGAGGTGACCAGCCCGAAGCCGAACGATAGAAAGAACAGAGTCAGGTTCCACCCCCGAGGTGTGCGACGGACCGGAGAAGCTGGTGCTCTCGGCTGACGGATGTGACGGTAATGTGTCAGGTACCGACTCGATATGTTCAGTGCATTAATAGTGCTTGTGTTTGATTAGGTCGTTTAGCTCATATTGCGTGCTGGTGTCGGTGGGCGGTCGCGCACCCGCACAGTGGCGAAGAGTGTGAGAGCGTGAGGCCGGTGGGTAGTATCTAACCTGGAAGTTCGTCGTAGGCCGCATCTGCGGTCGGGGGATGTTGTGGATGCGAGCGAGACACGCTTCGAAACTGGGTTTATCGACGAGGCTTGCGGTGCTGCAACTCTGCGTGTTCGCCGTTTCGGTGGCGATAGGGGCGAGTCTCGTAGTGTTTCGTAGCGGCGAAGGAAGTCGCGAGCTTCGTCAACGCCAGCTATCCGAGGCTACCTCTGTGGCAACATCGAAGGTGTTCCGTAGCGAAGTTGTCGCAGGCGACACGGCCGGTTTGGAGGCACTACTTCAGGGAGTGCGCATTGGCGAAGCGGCGAAGTTCGTTGACGTTACCGGGGGCGCGCTCGGCGCAGCGGTGGAGTCAGGGAAGCCGCACGCCGGCGGGCAAGGTACGGCCGACGTGATACGGGTTCCGGTCACCTCGACGCAGGGAGTTGTGATCGCAACTCTGACGATCGTCAGCCCCGGGTCAAATGGTCGCTCGGAGGTGCTACGACTCATCACCGACGTCGCCGAGGCCGCATTGCTTGCGCTGATCATCGCCATATTCGGCACTCTCTCAGTCACCCGTTGGTTGCGTCGACGAACTTTTGGCTTGGAGCTAGACGAGGTGACCGACCTCATTCAAGAACAGCAGGCGACCCTGTCGGGAATCCGCGAGGGGGTGGTCGGACTTGACCCTGACGACAAGGTCCGCTTCGCGAACGCCGAAGCCCAGCGACTTCTTCACCTGCCGAGGCGGCACCTTCACCGGCCGATCAGTGTGCTTGTCTCGGCCGGCCGGCTGTTGCAGGCCCTCTCGGGGGATATCGACGGGAAAGACCTTCTCGTCGTGAGTGAGGATAGGGTGCTCGTCGTCAACCGAGTTCCGGTCTCCTTGGAGGAGCGCGATCTCGGGCACGTGGTGACGTTGTTCGACCGGACCGAATCTGAGTCGCTTCTGCGGGAACTGGACGGCACGCTGAGCCTCACCGAAGCCTTGCGTGCCCAGGCGCACGACTTTTCGAACCGGATCCACACCGTGATCGGTCTAGTCGAGTTAGGCGAATACTCAGAGGCCGTCCGCTTCGCCACGCAGCTTCAATGGCACGATCGCGAGTTCGCCGACCGGGTCGGCTCAGGCGTTCGCGATCCGGTGCTTGGCGCTCTGCTGGTCGCCAAGAGCGCCCTCGGTCGCGAGCAAGGGGTCGAGTTGCGCATCGGGGAGTCCACCCTCGTCGAGGGGCGCGTCATCGAGGCTTTGGACTTGGTCACTGTGGTCGGCAACTTGATCGACAACGCAATCGACGCGGCTAAAGGCAGCAACGCCGCATGGGTGGAGGTGAGCGTCGAGATGGAAGACGCAGACCTGATCATAAAGGTTGCCGACTCAGGTCCCGGAGTCGCGGACAGCGACCGCGACGCTATCTTCGTCGACGGCTTCACGACCAAATCGTCTCGGACCGGGGCCCGAAGGGGTCTGGGTCTCGCGGTCCTACGCCAACTGGTTTACAAGCGTTCCGGCCACGTCGAGGTGGGAGCCGATCCCCGCTCGGGTGGAGCAGTGTTTACAGTCCACCTCCCGGGAGCACTCGAGTTTGACTTGGAACGATCCGCAGACGACCAAGTGCTGGGATCTAACGCACCAGATCCCACAGCGTCAAACGGCGGGAGCATCGAGGAATGCCCGGCGCCGGGTAGCGTCGAAGCGTCGGTGCATGCCGGATGAATCTCGCAGTAGTGGTCGCAGACGACGACTTCCGCGTTGCTTCTTTGCACAGGGCATTTGTCGAGAAGATCAGCGGTTTCGAGGTGGTCGGCGAGGCCTACAGCGGTCAAGCGACGTTGGACGCAGTCGCGAGACTGCGACCTGACCTCCTTTTGTTGGACGTATACCTTCCCGACCTGTCCGGCCTCGAGGTTCTACGAAAGTTGCGCGAACCGGGGATCGCGCACGTCGACGTGATAATGATCACGGCAGCGCAGGATCTGTCGAGCGTGCGTAGCGCGATGCAGGGCGGCACCTTGGACTACCTGGTCAAGCCGTTCAGCTTTGCTCGCCTCTCGGAGGTGCTCGAGTCCTACAGGCTCATGCGGGCGAAGATGGCTGGAATGCAGCAGATCACCCAGACAGATATCGACGATCTGTACGCCGCCGTGAGATCCACGGAAGTTCGCAAGCTTCCGAAAGGGCAAAGCCCTCAGACCTTGGGGGTCATAGTCGAAGCGCTTCGTGCCGCGGAGTCCGACCTTTCCTGCGAAGACGTCGCGCAACGCACGGGTCTGAGCCGGGCAACGGCTCAGCGCTACCTTTCTCATCTGCAACGGATCGGCCGTGTGGAGGTTGCCCTGCGCTACGGAGGGGGGAGGCCGGAGCACCGTTACCGCTGGCCGTGAGGGAGTAACTTACGCTGCCGGCGTTCGGCTAGGGAAGAGGAACCGGACTCGTACGCCGGGAGGGCATTGAGACAGCATGTCCACGCCCGCTTCGTCTACGACTGCGACGGCGGGATAGCCGCCGGTTGTCGGGTGGTTGCGCAACATCACGATCGGCGTCCCGTCGGAGGTCACCTCGACGGAACCCGCGAACAGCGCCTCGGAGGGTATCTGCGCGCTTCGAGCGAGCGATAGGCGCGGCCCGTCGAGGCGCGCACCTGTGCGGTCGGTCGAGTCGCTCACGGTGAAGACGCCACTCGTCAGGACTTTCATCCCATGCGGATCCAGCCAATCGTCGCGTGGTCCGAGCCGTGCCCCCAACAACACGGCATCGCCCGGCATCGGATAGCGATGGTGGGCGTCGAGCCCGAATGGCGCTGCCCGCCTGGGTGGCGGTCCGAGACCGACGTTCACATCTAGGGGTAGCACGGCGCCGAGCGCGAGCACATCGCCGGATCGAATGGCGGGCGGACCGAGCCCCGAGAGCGTGTCTGTGGATAGGCTCGCGAGGACCGGACTGGCCTGAATGCCGCCCGCGATCGCGATGTAGGCGCGAAGTCCACCCTTCGAGGATCCAAGTCGCAGTTCCGCCCCGGCTGGTAGAGCGAGGGGAGAATCCTGGCGGCCCGGCATGCCGTCGACGGTCAGATCCACACGCGCGCCTGTCACGGCGACAGTCCGAGCCGCTCCGATCCGCAACACGGCGCCCGATCCCCGCGCCGGGAGCAACAATTCGACGAGGGCGCTGCCCGGAGAATTGCCTACAAGCCGGTTGCCTAAGCGCGCCGAGGTCGCATCGGCGGATCCCGCCCTCGAGATGCCGAGGTGGGCGAAGCCGGGACGGCCCAGGTCCTGGATAGTAGCGGCGGGTCCACTCTCAAGAACGTGGAGATATGCAAGTTCCTCGTGGGCTTCGCCTGTTCGGCTTCGAGGCCGGCCGGGCCGTCCGTCCTTCCGATCGGGCACGGATTCGCGGCGGGCGGCGGGAGCGTTCCCTGATCGAAGCGGCGGCGCCTCCGGCGTGCGTGGCTCCGGCGTGCGTGGCTCCGGCGTACGTGGCTCCGGCCTGCGCGGCGCGCTTGCAGCTTCGAAAACGACACGGTCGCCGGGCGCCATCAGGCACGGCTCGGCCCTCGTCGGGTCGAAGATCACGGCGCTGGTCGATCCGATGATCATCCATCCGCCCGGCGTGGCCTGGGGGTACACGGCGGTCATGGCGTTCGCCACGCCGACCGATCCGGCCGGAACGCGCAGCCGTGGTTTGGCGAGCCGGGCGACCCAAAGTCTCGGGTCGCCGCCCGAAAGGTACGCAAAGCCGGGGGAGAAACCGAGGAAGTCCACTGTCCACGGTCGAGACCGGTGGCATAGAGCGACATCGGTTGTCGTCAAACCCGTAGCCTCCGCGACCGCTTCCAGGTCGGGGCCGTCGTAGGAAACCGGGATTGTGACAGTCCGCCTCGGAGCGAAGGGTCCGCCAGCGTCACCCGAGTTGTGCCAGGGCGGCTGTTCGACTGAAGTGATCCACGAGGCGAGTCGGCCCGAAGCGAACAGCGCGTCCGTGTCGGGGGAGAAAGTCACCCCCACGGTGCAGGCGCCCGCGACGACATCCTCTATCGAAGAGCCCTCGAAATTGCGAAGGTGACGCCACAGGCTGTGCACCTCCGCTCGGCTGTCGCATTCCACAAGAACCGCTCTCTCCCCGGCCGGAAGTACTCTCACGGCTCAGGGCGGGCATCCGAGATTCGAAGCCCGGCCACGGCCCGGGTTCCAGCAGAGCGAGCTGCAGCATCACGAATATTCATTGGTTTCTGGAACGGCTAGGGCGAGGGCGCGAGCAGGGGGCGAAAGGCCGGATGTCCACGCCGGCCGCCTCGGCCGCACGGCGGACCGCGCGCGCCAGGTTGACAGTGCCGGGTGTGTCGCCGTGGACACAGATCGAGTCGGCGGGGACGGCGATCGTCGAGCCGTCGAGTGCTCGGAGGGTGCCGTCGAGGAGAATGTCTGTCACGCGATTGGCGACGACAGCGGGGTCCCGTATGAGAGCGCCGCTGAGTCGCCTGTCGACGAGAGTTCCGTCAGCGTTGTACGCACGGTCGGCGAACGCTTCGGCGAAGACCTCCACACCGAACGAACGGGCTCGTGTCGCAAGCTGCGACGACGAAGGGCAAAGGATCGGAATCTTCCGAAGCTCGCCGGCTTCGTGGCCGCCCGGGAACATCCCTGTCGCAACGGTCTCGAGGACGGCGTCAGCGACGTCTGGGTCTGCCGCGGCATCGTTGTAGAGGGCGCCGTGGAGCTTCACGTAGGAGAGCTCGGCGTCGGCGAGGCGACAGATGCCGGCCATGGCACCGATCTGGTAGCAGAGTAGTGCTGATATCTCCCCTAACTGACTTCTACTCGCGTTTCGCCCGAAGCCCTCGCGGTCGGCATAGGACGGGTGGGCTCCGATCGCGACCCCCCGAGCAGACGCTGCCCGCACAGCCGCGATCATCGTCGACGGGTCGCCGGCATGGAGACCACACGCTATGGAAGCACTCGAAACAATATTGAGGAGGTCGCCGTCGAATCCCGAACCTTCCCCGATGTCTGCACTGATATCGATCGACGTGATGGCGGCGTTACCCACGACGCTTATTGTTTCACCCTGCGCTTGACGCCGCCCGCAGTTGACGTTCTTGACCGCCGGTGCCTCCATGGTCGAATAGACTGCCGCGCAGCCCTAACAGGAGTGCAAGTCCGTCGTGAGACGTCGACGGAGCGTGCGGGGCGCGCGCCGCCGAGCAACAATCGTATGTCGAACCGTCCGAGCGAGGAGAGCCTAGTGAGCAGGGGGATGCGGTCGGGTCGAGGCCAATCCGAGTCGGGGGCAAGTTCGGCAGCCGGTCTTGTGCTCGTCGCCGTGCTTCTCATTGTGGGAATACTGGTTCTGAGCAGGTCCGGGACTGCAGCGCACGTGAGCACCGCCGGGACTACCAAGCCGAAGAAGTCTGCGGTGACCACGTCGACCGTGCCGCAGGTGACGACGACCACGACCACCGTGCCTCCCAGCCAGGTGAAGCTTCAGGTGCTAAACGGGGTGCTCGTCGGACAGCTCGCAACGCAATGGTCTGCGAAGCTGAAGGCGGGCTACGGGTACATAACCGAGCTGCCCGACAACGCCACGTCGAAGGTGACTGCGTCGACCATCTACATCCTGACGCCCGGATACACGGCCGAGGCCGTCACGTTGGCGCAGCAGCTTGGACTCACGTCGGCGATCGTCAACACCACAGTTCCGCCGCCTGCGAGCGCGCCGATCCCTGCGTCTGAGCGCTCGACCGCGAATCTTGTCCTGGTGATCGGACCGAACCTCGTAGCGGGGGCTTGATCCAGCTTCGGCTATGGCCGACTTCGAGGAGCGGGCCCCCGCTGTAATCGCGGACCCGTTGGAGAGGTGGTTGAAGGCCGCGCTCGGCGATCCCGGCAGGGCAGGCGTGTTCCTCGATTTCGACGGAACCCTCTCGGACATTGTCGCAACACCCGATGAGGCGACGGCGGTGCCGGGAGCGGTAGAGGCGTTGGCGTCGCTCGCGGAACGCCTCGGCCGGGTCGCAGTCGTGTCCGGTCGGCCGGTCGCCTATCTGGCGGAGCACCTGGCCGGCCGCGGCGGGACAGAGCTGATCGGCCTATACGGGATGCAGGCGGAGTCAGGCACCGGCCGTGGAGTCGCCGGCCGTGGAGCCGCCTGCCGGTATCGGACGGTGTCGGGTCCCGAGCTCGAGCGCTGGAGAGAGGCAGTGGAGACGGCGGCCGCAGGAGCGGAGGACGCCGGTTTCGCTTCGCTATCGGTGGAGCGCAAAAGTTTGAGCGTTGCCCTGCACTATCGAAGCAATCCGGCAGCCGCGCCCGCAGTCAAGGATCTCGCCGCCGCCCTAGCGCGGCGCAGCGGGCTGTCCGTCCACCAAGGTAAGATGTCGGTGGAGCTCGCACCGGCACTCGGAATCGACAAAGGGACTGTCGTGACCGAAGGATCTTCCGGTTTGCAAGCGGTCATGTTTGCCGGCGATGACGTCGGCGATCTGCCGGCGTTCCGGGCAGTGGATCGACTTGCAGCGCAAGGGGTAGCGACGCTCAAGGTGACCCTCGGCGGAGATGAGTTGCCTGTGGAGGTGATGCGCGCAGCCGACGTGGTGCTGGACGGGCCGGCAGCGTTAGTGGAGCTGCTCCGCCGGATGTCAGCCTTGGCCGGTGCGACGCGGCCGAGCGAAGTCTCAGATTCCCTCGGCGGACCCAGGCCCGGCCCCGGATCCGCGCGCAGCACGTAGCAGGTCGTCGAACCAGTCCGCCGGTGTGCGAAGACCCGCGACACGGCGAAGGCTGCTGGCGTCAGCGCTGCGCCTCTCGGCGCTTGAATCCAGGGCCCGGCCGAGCGCTTCAGCTGTCTGCGATACGTCGAAGGGGTTGATGCCGAGCGCTGAGTCCCCAAGCTCCAACCATGCCCCAGCCTGACGGCTGAGCACGAGGGCGCCGTCGCGCTCGTTGACCGAGGGCCCTTCCTTGGCGACGAGGTTCAGGCCGTCCCGGAGCGGGTTGACGAGCAGCACGTCATAGCTGCGAAGCGCTGCGATCGACCGGGGGTAGTTGTCCTCCGGGTGCACAAGGACCGGAGTCCACTCCGGAGTCCCCCAGCGTGCGTTGATCCGGGCGGCGAGTGAGAGAACCTCCAGGCTGTAGGCCTGGTATTCGGCGAGGCCGACGCGCGAAGGGTAGACGAGCGCAGCGAACACAACCTTGCCTCTCAGGTCCGCCCTGGCCTCGAGCAGTTCGTCGTATGCCCAGAACCCTCGAAGGATGTTCTTCGAAAGCTCCATCCGGTCCACCCGCACGATGAGCTTTCGTCCGGCGACGGCCTCGTCGAGAGCTACGCGCTCCGCTTCGCACGCCTCGGAGGCAGCGACGTTCTTCAGGTCCGCGGCGTCGACGGCTGCGGGCGCGACGTAGGTGGTTGCCGGCCTGCCGAGAAAGGTGTTCGCGCAGTCGTCGAAAGCGGCCGCCCATCTCGGAGAGTGGAATCCGACCGAGCCACCATCAGCCAGCCCAGCGAGGACCTCCGAGGCGACCTCGTCGGGAAGTGATGCCAGCTCCCCGGGGGTGCACCACGGTGTATGCACGAACGAGGAAATCCGAAGGTCTGGACGACGCCGGGCGACCATCGAAGGAGTGAGGGCTAGCTGATAGTCCTGAACGAGAACCGTCGCACCTCGGGGCGCGGCCCGGTCGACCTCGGTCGCAAAAAGCTCGTTGACTTTCCTATAGGAACGCCACGCGCTCCACCAGTGCCGATCGAATCGAGGCCGCCTTGGAGTATCCCAGAGCCCGTGAAGACAAAACCAGAGGGTCTGATTGGAGATGACGTCGTAGTAGGCGTGATACATGTCGGGGCTGACCGGGACCGGCCAGAACTTGACCGGCTCATCGGCGAGCAGATCGGCTTTAGCGGCCTGCCTGTCGGTGTCGCTAGTCGAGGCTGCCAGCCACAGTGCGCCGTCGCGGCGAGCACCCGGGCCGAGCGTGTTCACCAGGCCGCCTGCCGCTCTTTTCGCGCGTAGTCGGCCGTTTGACGGGTCCCGCTCGAAGCTCACAGGTCCCCGGTTGGAGACGATAACGAGCGTGCTGGCGCTGTTGTCCATCGAAGCGACGCTACCCGCCCGCTCGCGACGGCGGTGACATGCGCCTAACTTGGCCTGGTCGCTGGCTGGACCGTCTACATCCCCGACTCGACGGTGCCGATCGGATACCTGTGGGCCCTTCTGGACGGACGGTACGAGAGGCCGTCCTGTCACCAACCGGTTAGGCAACGGACGAGTCCCGGTGTTCGAGTCCTCCGGCGATCCAGAGTCGTGTTCGATCGAAGAGTTCGCGAACACGCGCGAGGGGTGCGTGCCCCGGCGCCGTCGGATCGGGCACCATAGGGAATGCCCCGCGTCGTGATCGCCCCGGACAAGTTCAGGGGGAGCGCGACAGCACAGGAAGCGGCGACGGCTATAGCCGCCGCCGCCGTGGAGCTCGGCTGGGAGCCTGACCTTGCGCCGATGTCCGACGGAGGCGAGGGCTTCTGCTCGGTGATGGGCGGACGGCCGAGGGCCGTCACGGTGAAAGGGCCCCTTGGCCGCCAAGTGGAAGCCGCGTGGTACGAGCTCGACCAGGGTTCGACGGCTGCAGTCGAGATGGCGATGGTCGCCGGCCTCCACCTCGTCGGCGGGGCGGCAGGCAACGACCCTGTGAGCGCTTCGACGGCCGGGGTCGGCGAGCTCATCGCCGCGGCTGTGGCGGAGGGAGCGCGCCGCGTACTTGTGGGGATGGGCGGCTCGGCGTCCACCGACGGCGGCTTGGGGGCAATCGAGTCGCTGGAGCCTCTGGGCCGACTGGCTGGGGTCCGGATAGAGGTCGCGTGTGACGTAAGAACACATTTCGTCGACGCAGCCGCCGTGTTCGCACCGCAGAAAGGCGCGAGCCCAGCGCAGGTGCAGCTGCTCACCCGGCGTCTGGAGCGGCTAGTGCAGATCTACCTGGAGCGATACGGCGTCGACGTGTCTGCCCTCGACGGGGGAGGGGCCGCAGGCGGACTTGCGGGTGGGCTGGCGGCGATCGGTGCGGTGCTGTCCGGCGGTTTCGACATGGTCTCGGAGAGGATCGACCTGGCGAGCCGTATAGAGGCAGCCGACCTTGTCATCACCGGGGAGGGATACGTCGATCAGGCATCCTTCGACGGGAAGACCGTCGGCGGGGTGCTGGCATTGGCAGCGGAGCTAGGCGTGCCGGCCGCCGTCATCGCCGGAGACGTCGAGGCTGGCTTGGACGTAGCGGCACGCGTCTGGCCCCGCGAGGAAGCCGACCGGAATCGTGTCGCGGTCGCTCCGGTAGCGGTGCGCTCGCTGGTGGACGCAGTTGGCGAGGAGCGAGCTTTTGCCGACACCGCTCGGGCGCTACGGGAGGTAGCGTCGGCGGTGCTCGGCGGTGGTGTCAGCTGACGGCAGACGCCGCCGAGCTCATAGCCCGCCACATCCGCTCGGGCGTGCACGGCATGTCGATGTGGGTTATGCCGAGATGCGAGACGGCGTCGACGACCGCGTTGTGGATGGCCGGCGTGGAGCCGATAGTTCCCGACTCGCCGATGCCTTTGGCGCCGAGCGCGTTGCGGGGGCTGTCGGTCTGGGTGTTGGACACCTCGAAGCTCGGCAGCTCCGAAGCGGCCGGCACGAGGTAGTCCATGAACGTCGCGGTCAACGGGTTCCCATCCTCGTCGTAGCGGACCCACT
>JAKAZH010000038.1 GCA_021815935.1 Actinomycetes bacterium | reverse complement strand
ACTAGAAGGCCGGCGCGAGTCTCAAGGGAGCGTCCCAGCTCCTCCCAGTCCCCGAAAGCGTACGGAGGGTCCGCGAACACGACGTCGAAATAGCTGCACGCCCTGCTGTACGCCAGTGCGTCGCCGCGCACGATTCGCACGTGCCTGTCCCGCTCACCGAGGACGGCCAGGTTTGCGGTGATCGCGTCGATGGCCGGCCCGGTAGACTCGACGAGCACGGCGCGAGCGGCACCCCTGGAGATCGCTTCTATGCCGAGAGCGCCGCTACCTGCGAACAAGTCGAGGACAGCCGCCCCCTCGAGCACATCGAGACTCGCCAGCATCGAGAAGATGGCTTCCCTTACCCTGTCCGACGTCGGTCTTGTTGCGAGTGCCGGCGGCGCATGAAGGCGCCTGCCTCTCGCCGTACCACCGACCACCCGCACGGAGGCGAATTTTAGCTTCTCAACTCTTGAACAGGAACTGTCTGTCCACCTCGTCGACCATAAGGCTGACCTCGCCCGCCAAATCGGGCAGCTTCTCGACGAAACTGGACCCGCTTGCGTCGACAAGCGCGAACGCAGCTTCGCGAGCCTTGCCTACCAGCTGCCTATCGCGACGTAGCGAGGCGAGTTTCAGGTCGTTGGTGCCCTTCTGGCGCGCCCCGAGTATGGTTCCCTCACCCCGCAGATCCAGATCCACCTCGGCGAGTTCGAAACCGTCGGTGGACGCTTCGAGAGCCTCGAGCCGGCGTGCGCCTTCGACACCGGACGCAGATCCGAGCAGGTAGCACCACGACGCGGATCCGCCCCGCCCGACGCGACCGCGAAGTTGGTGCAGCTGGGCGATCCCGAAGCGTCCAGCGTCTTCGATGACCAGCACGGTGGCATTGGGCACGTCGACTCCGACCTCGATGACAGTGGTCGACACGAGGACGTCGACGCCACCCCGGCGGAAGTCCTCCATCGCGGTCTGCTTGTCGGCAGCGGCCATCTGCCCGTGAAGTAGACCGACGCGCAGCCCTGCGAGCTCGCCCCCTGCGAGGCGCTCGTGCTCCGCGGAGGCCGATCTGGCCTGCACCTTCTCCGAGTCGTCGACGAGCGGGCACACCACGTAAGCCTGACGGCCCTCGGCCGCCTCACTTCGCACCCGCTCCCAAACCTCTGCTTCGATTAGCGGCCCGCGAGCCCAGATAGTCGTGATGGGCGTGCGGCCGGGGGGCAGTTCGTCGAGGACGGTCGTGTCAAGGTCTCCGTAGACGGTCATGGCGGCAGTGCGCGGTATCGGCGTCGCGGTCATCACGAGCACGTCGGGGATCGCGCTACCCGGACCCTTCGAGCGCAGGGCCGCTCGCTGCTCCACCCCGAAGCGGTGCTGCTCGTCGATGACGACGCAACCGAGCGAGTGGAACTCGACGGCCTCGCCCAGCAGCGCGTGGGTTCCGACAAGGACATCGACGGTACCCTCGGCGAGCCCGTGGGCGACCCTGCGGCGTTCGGCCGAGCCCACCCGGTTGGAGAGGAGGGCGACCGAGAGGGGTCGCTCCCCCGTGAGCGTGCCGTCGCTCGGCAGCGTGAAGCCGGCTAGGAGGTCGGAGATGGCGGCATAGTGCTGCTCTGCGAGCACCTCCGTCGGCGCCATGAGGGCACCCTGGTGACCTCCTTCGATCGCCGTGATAATCGCTCCGAGCGCCACCAGCGTCTTTCCCGACCCGACGTCTCCCTGCAGAAGCCGGTGCATCGGATAGACGCCCGCCATGTCCGCGGCGATCTCGGTGAGTGCGCCTTGTTGAGCTCGGGTGAGCGAGAACGGGAGTTGTTGGCGAAGTCGGTCAAGGAAACGCCCCGCCACATTGTGGCGAATGCCCTGCGAGCTTCTTTCGAGGGCCCGCTTGCGGACTACGAGGGCCACCTGCAAACGCAAGAGTTCGTCGAAGGCCAACCTGACGCGCGCCTTTTGAGCCGCTCCCATCGACTTCGGTGCATGGATCTGGCGAAACGCCCAGTCCCGGCCGACCAGATCGTAGGGTTCCCGGATCTCGGCGGGAAGCGGGTCGACGAAAGACGTCACCCGACGCAGCGCCTGCTCAACCCAGGTGGCTACCTGCGAGGATGAGATCCCGGCCTTGTCCGACTGCGGATACACCGCGATGATGCGGCCGGTGCGGTCCCCAACCAGGTCCACCACCGGGTTGGTCATCTGACGGCGCCCCTGGTAGCGCTCGACTTTCCCGAATACAACCACCTGGGTGCCTTCTTGGAGCTGCCGCGAGCGCCAGGCCTGATTGAAGAACGAAACCCTGAGGTAGCTCGAATTGTCGAAGAGGTCGACTTCCACGAGGGCACGCCCCTGGCGCGTCCGGCGGGTCTTCACGTTTCGTACGACTGCGAGGACCATCGCCTCCTCGCCTTCCGCCAGCTCCCCGATCGACCGTTGGTTGGTCCGGTCCACGTAGCGCCTCGGGTAGTACGTGACCAGGTCGAGAAGGTTCGTGACGCCCACACCTGCGAGCGCTTCGAGGGCCTTGTCTCCTACTCCTGCGAGGCGTCCGACCTCTATCGCCGCCAGGTCCGGAAGAGTCTTTGCGCTGCCCGCACCCATCACGGCTACTCGACGCTGAACAGGTACGGGTACAACGGTTGACCCCCTTGATGGATCTCGACCTCCACATCGTCGAAGGTCTCGTTGACCCACTGCGAGATTCGCCGGGTGTCCGCCACGGTCGAGCCATCCCCGGCGATGATGGTGACTATGTCGTGCCGGGCGGGATCGACCAGCAACCCGAGAAGCCCCGTTGCGGCCGCAAATGCGCCGTCGGCGACTACCTCGATGCGCTCTCGGGAAATTCCCAGGTAATCGCCTTCACGTACCGGACCGACCTCGCTCCGGCTCGACCGGACTGCGCGCGTTACCTCCCCCGCCACGACACGCGAAGCGGATTCGGACATCAGCTCGCCGTTGGCCTCGGCATCTCCTTCGGGGTCGTATTCGAGTAGCGCCGCGAAACCCTCCTGGATCCCTTTCGTTGGGACCACACGGACCGGCTTCGTGGCTTGCTTCGCTGCCTGTAGCGCAACGGGGATGATGTTCTTGTTGTTCGGTAACACGACGACCTGCTCGCTGTTCGCGGCTTCGATCGCCTCGAGGATGGCCGCCGTCGAAGGGTTCATGGACTGCCCTCCCGCGACGACGTGGTGGACCCCGAGCGACCGGAAGATACGCCTGACCCCTTCGCCGTTGCAAACCGCAACGACCGAGCACCTTACCGGCTCCTCGGGGCCTTCCCCCGCCGCTTCGGTGCCTTCCGCGGCACGAACCCATCTCTCCTCTTCGACCTCCTCGCGAAGGTCCGTGACCCGGATCTGGCGCGGGCGGCCTGCGGCCAACGCTGCTTCGATCGCTGCCCCGATGTCGTCGGTGTGGATATGGCAATTCCACAACCCGTCGCCGCCAACGACCACGATCGATTCACCGATACCAGCCCAGACACTACGAAATGGGGCGATCAGTTCGTCCGGCGCCTCGAGCAGGTACATGACCTCGTAGCGCAGGGCAGCTACGCCAAGCGGCCCTGGGAGATCCACGATCGCCTGCTCGTATTCACGCTTCGCCAGCGCGGTCGGCGCCTCCGGGAGCGGGCGGCCGTCGACCACGTGCAACAAGGCGTCGAGCAGCAGAAGATAGCCCGTGCCTCCCGAGTCGACGACACCGGCGTCGCGCAGAACCGGCAGCAGATCAGGACTGCGAGCCAAAGCGGACCCGGCCTCCTCGCGGGCGCCTTCGAGCACCCTCACCAGGGTTCTCGGCGCCCCGACCGCAGCGGCTCCGTCTGCCGCTGCTCTCGCTACTGTAAGGATGGTGCCCTCGACCGGGTTCTGGACGGCCCTGTACGCTTCGTCAGCCGCCCGGCGCAAACCGGCCGCCAACACCTCCGCGTCGACGCTCGCGACGCCTTTCGTCGAGTCCGCCAGACCCCTCATGATCTGCGACAGGATCACTCCCGAGTTGCCACGGGCTCCCATCAACGACCCGTAGCTCATGGCGCTCGCGACCGTCGCCAGTTCCCGGTCGCCTTGACGCTCGATCTCCGCCACCACCGACTCGGCGGTAAGCGCCATATTGGTGCCGGTATCACCGTCGGGCACCGGATACACGTTGAGCCTGTCGATGTAGTCCCTGTGGCTTAGAAGCGCGTCACGGAACGCTGCTGCAGCGGCCGCCAGGGCCGCGCCGTCGAAATGCTCCGTGATCTGCATGGCGGGGATGCTAATGTGGATGTGAGACATGGTCAGGTTGCACCTGATCAGCGTCGGGCCCTGACGATCGACGAGGTGTGTGGACGAAGATGGCAGCAGTTTGTGACGTATGCGGTAAGAAGCCGTCTTTCGGAATGAGCGTCAGTCATTCGCACCGGCGCACGAAGCGTCGCTGGAACCCGAACATCCAGAGGATCCGGGCGATTATAGGTGGGACCACGAAGCGCGTTCATGTCTGCACTTCGTGCATCCGGGCTGGGAAAGTCACCAAGGCCGTCCGCTAGGCAGCGCCTGGGCGACGTCTCGCGAGCCGCCCGTCGGCGTCTAGGCAGCGCTTGGGCGGCGTCTCGTCGGCGTCGGTTCTAGGAGCCGCTCTGCTCGTCGGCACCCGACAGCAGCTTCATCACGTCGTCGCGCCTGAAGCGGAGATGTCCGCCGATCGTTCTCAGACTCGGGAGTTTTCCTGCGGCCGCCCAGTTGATCACGGTACGTTCCGTGACGTCGAAGACTGCAGCAACCTCGTGGCTTCGAAGAAGTTGCGGGGCTTCCCCAGAAAGACCGGCTGCCCTCCCGGCCGGCCGGCTCGTCTGGGATACAACGCGTGGGCGCAGCTCGCTCGGTGTACGGACGACCTGCTCTGCGACGTCTACGTTTCGGCGAAGCTGACCCAACTGCACGGCTACCTGGCGGGCAAGCGCCGCCATCGCCCGCTGCTCGCGCTTCGTGAGCTGGCGAAGCCAGCGGTCCATGACTGCTACGACTGCGACTACCGCCCCGCCGGCATCCCGGACTGCGACCCCGTACGCCCAGCGCATCGAGTGCGGAGCCTGGACGAGCGGGCTGCGCGGCACTACCGTCACCAGATCGGTGAGCTCGACGGCACCCGTACCGGCAGCTATTGCCTCGAAGAGGTGACCGTCGTTCAGGCCGCAGCGGTACTCGAATCCCTGCGAGAGGCTGCTCCAGCCACCGCCTGCCTGGGGCACGGAGAGGACCGCGACCGGTGTCTGGCAGGCCAGCGCACCGAGAACGAGGAGGTCGGCGATACCCTGACCTGGAGGAAGCGCCGGGAGCTCTGCCCGTGCCAGCTCCTGCGAGGGCGATACCTGCGCCAATCGGCCGTCGACGCTCGATGTGTTTAGACGTGAAACCGGCATGGATGTTCACTCGGAGCACTCCGAGGTCGCCTTGAGAAACCATCCGCGCTTAGGGCACTACGACGCCAAAGGCGGAAATTTGCGCGGTTCGCGCCCGCACGAACGCTCGGTCAGCCGCTGGCGAGAGCTCCGAGGCATCTCGTGACGTACGTTTTCGCGCGCACGCACGCCGAATGCATCTCGTCGCCGGCCGCAAGGCACGCCGCGATTCCCGCCGACAGGGTGCATCCGGTCCCGTGCGTATGACGGGTGGGGAGGCGGCGCCCTTCGAGCCATACGGCCCGGCCATTGGCCCACAGCAGGTCCGGGGATTCGGCTCCTTCGAGATGGCCTCCCTTGATCAGTACCGCCGCCGGTCCTAGAAGTCCGATCTCCCTGGCAGCGTCGACCATCCCTTCGCGACTGGATATCGTCCCTCCGACAAGCGATTCCGCTTCCGGCAGGTTCGGGGTTACGAGCGCCGCCAAGGGGAGCAGGTGCGAGACGAGCGACGGGAGTCCCTTCGGGTCGAGGAGGCTCCCTCCGTGCGACGCTGCCTGCACCGGGTCCACGACAAGCGGGCCGAAGTTGTGCTCGACGTAAGCCGACGCGACCGCCTCGATCACTGCCGCGTCGCCGAGCATACCGGTCTTGATCGCGGATATCTGCAGGGCGTCGGCACTGGCGTCGATCTGATCGCGCACCAGTTCAGGGGTCATGACGCTCGACGCGAGAACGCCCTTGTGGTTCTGGGCGGTGACCGCCGTGACTGCCGCGGCGCCCCAGACGCCGAAGGCCGCAAATGTCCGCAAGTCTGCTTGTATCCCTGCTCCGCCCCACGAGTCGGATCCCGCTACCGAGAGCGCGGCAGGCCAGCCGGCGATCAAACGGTCCCCGACGATACCGGTCTGGCCGCTCGCGTGCTCGACCGCCGGGTCACCAGGTGTGCTGCCATCCCGGCGCATGCAAAGGTCGGGAGAGTAACGTCCGCTCGGTCCGATCCTCGACACATACGCCGATCATGATAGGCGGGTCGAGCCCGATGAACGACTCGTCGAGCTTGGCATCGGGGGGGGCGCAGAACACGAGCACGAAATCCTCGCCGCCCGCAACGGCTTCGTCGAAGGTGGCTTCGGGGTGCACCGGTAGGTGATCGAGTCGAAAACCCACCTCCGACGCGTCGGCGATGTGGCCGAGGTCCGCGGCGAGGCCATCCGAGACGTCGATCATGGCGGTTGCTCCTGCGAGTCGGGCGGCGCTTCCTTCGCGAACGCAGGCCGTGGGACGTGCGTGGGCCCGCACCGAGCTCCCTTTCTCCAACACGTTCTCGTATCTCGCTTCCCCGCAGCGAAGGCGCCTGAGGCCCGCCGCGGACGCGCCGACGGGTCCGGTGACCCATATCTTGTCGCCGGGCCGGGCCCCGCTACGCCTGACCGGCGGTCCGGGGCAGCTACCGGTAACGGCGACAGTGACAACCACCTCCGGCCCGTTGGTCAAGTCGCCCCCGACGACGGGGCACCCGAACTGGCGCGCCGCAGCCGAAATTCCCGAATAGAGCAGCGTTATATCGGTTCCGGCGGGTGCCGTGACGCTCACCAGCGCCTGGGAGGGCACGCCGCCCATCGCCGCGATGTCGCTCACCGACGCAGACATCGCCTTCCATCCGAGGTCGTCGAGGCGCGTGAACGCCAGGTCAGCGTGAACACCGGCAACGACAGTGTCGGCGCTGAGCAGCATCCAACCCTGCGGGGGATGCACGATCGCTGCGTCGTCGCCTATCCAAAGCTCGTCGCTGTCTCCTGGCGCACCGAGGACGGCGGCGATCTCCGCGATCAGTGCGAACTCGCCTTTCATACGGGGCCGCAAGTACTGTCGTTCATAGGGTGATCGTAGGGTGATCGAAGAAAAGATTTTGCACTGTTTCAGAAGGAGACATCGACGAATATGACCTCCAACATGCCGCTTGTCGTACACAAGCGCCTCGCAACATGGGTTGACGAGTGGGCGGCGCTGACCGAGCCTGACGACGTCGTGTACTGCGATGGGTCCGCGCACGAATACGAGACGTTGTGCGCCGCACTCGTAGCGTCTGGCACGTTCGTTCCTCTTTCGAGCGATCACCGCCCGAACAGCTTCTGGTCGACGTCGGATCCTGCGGACGTTGCGCGCGTCGAAGACCGCACGTTCGTGTGCTCGCAGAGCCAGATCGACGCAGGAGCCACAAACAACTGGCGCGAACCGGCGGAGATGAAAGGTGTTCTTCGCGAGCTTTTCGCCCGGTCGATGCGTGGCCGCACGATGTATGTCGTGCCTTTCTCGATGGGGCCGCTCGGGTCGCCGATATCGCATATCGGGGTGCAACTCACAGACAGTGCTTACGTGGCCGCCAGCATGCGGATCATGACACGGATGGGGTCCGCTGCGCTGGAAGTCCTCGGAGAGGACGGGGAG
The DNA here is from genome assembly GCA_021815935.1 of Actinomycetes bacterium. Next base: position 4,311 of record JAKAZH010000038.1, on the reverse strand, counting down.
TTCGTTCCGTGCGTGCACTCTGTCGGCGCCCCGCTCGAACCCGGTGACGTCGACGTGGCGTGGCCTTGCAACGCCGACAACAAGTACATCGTCCATTTCCCTGAGACCCGCGAGATCTGGTCTTACGGATCGGGTTACGGAGGAAACGCGCTCCTCGGAAAGAAATGTTTCGCCCTTCGCATCGCTTCTGTGATGGCACACGACGAGGGGTGGCTCGCCGAGCACATGCTGATCCTCAAGCTCACCTCTCCGGCGGGCGAGGTGCGCTACGTGACGGGCGCGTTCCCTTCGGCGTGCGGCAAGACGAACCTCGCCATGCTGATACCGAGCCTCCCGGGATGGAAAGTGGAGACGATAGGTGACGACATCGCATGGATGAAGTTCGCACCCGACGGGTCTCTGCGCGCTATCAATCCTGAGTACGGTTTTTTCGGGGTGGCGCCCGGCACCAACAGCCGCACCAACCTAAACGCGATGCTCACGCTGTCGGGCAACTGCATTTTCACCAACACGGCGATGACCGACGACGGCGACGTGTGGTGGGAGGGGATGACCGACGACCCGCCGTCGCATCTCACTGACTGGAAACGCCAGAGCTGGTCGCCTGGATCCACCACGCCGGCAGCCCACCCGAACGCCAGGTTCACAGCCCCCGCCTCACAGGATCCGGCTATCGCCCCCGAGTGGCAGGATCCTGAGGGAGTCCCGATCTCGGCGATCCTCTTCGGCGGCCGCCGCTCCAGTGTCGTCCCGCTCGTAACCGAGTCGTTCGACTGGTCGCACGGTGTGTTCTTAGGGTCGATCATGGCGTCCGAAACCACCGCTGCCGCGGCTGGTGCCGTGGGTCAGCTTCGCCACGACCCTTTCGCCATGCTCCCGTTCTGCGGGTACAACATGGCCGACTACCTTTCGCATTGGCTTTCCCTTCCGAGCGGAAGCGGGCCTCGCCAGCTTCCTAGGATGTTCTACGTCAACTGGTTCCGAAAGGGTGCCGACGGGCGGTTCCTTTGGCCGGGCTTCGGTGACAACAGTCGGGTCCTCGAGTGGGTTTTCGAGCGATGCGCAGGACGCGCCGAGGCGGTCTACAGCCCGATCGGCCTGCTACCGGCTCCTACGGCGATCTCGATCGACGGCCTCGACTTGGACAGCTCGCAAATGGACACCCTTCTCGGTGTGGACGTGGGCGGCTGGAGAGGCGACATACCCTCCATCAGGAAATTCTACGAAAGTCTCGGAGAGCGAATGCCCGACGAGTTGTGGCATCAGCTCGACAACCTGCAAAAACGTCTCGACGACGCCGACTAGATTGGACATCCAACGATATAGAGTTTGAGTGCAACTCATCTGCGCAACTCAACTTGGGGGACCGCTGTGCCAATCAGCGCATACGTACTGATCCAGACCGAGATCGGCAGGGCTGCCTCAGTCGTCGACGCGGCACGCAGCATCGACGGGGTCGACTCGGCCGAGGATGTGACGGGCCCCTACGACGTGATTGTCAGGGCGAGCGCACCTTCGATGGACCAGCTGGGTGGCCTTGTCGTGAGCAGACTCCAGTCCATCAAGGGGATAACCAGGACGCTCACGTGCCCGGTTGTGAATCTTCTTTCCGAGACCGACGAGGACGGCGACGGCGGCGGCGGCGGCGGCGGCGGCGGCGGGCCACGATGACGACCGAACCGGGAAACGACGAGGGCATCGAGGTAAGTGCCCCGAAGCATGACTCAGTCGGATTCCCTGCAGTCGCCAGCTCGCTGCGCCTCGCGGCGCGCGAGATGGGAGTCCGTCGTTCGCTGGAGACACTCCTGCATCTCAACCACACGGACGGCTTCGACTGCCCGAGCTGCGCCTGGCCCGACCCCGACCCCGAGAGCCGCAAACTCGCAGAGTTCTGCGAGAACGGCGCCCGGGCGGTCGCATGGGAAGCGACACGGAAAGTGCTCGGACGAGCCTTCTTCTCCGAGCATCCGATCGACGACCTGCGCTCGCGCTCCGATCTGTGGCTGGAAAGCCAAGGCCGGCTGAGCGAACCGATGTACCTGGCGCCGGGCAGTGACCGCTACGCCGCCATATCGTGGGAGGAAGCCACGGACCTGGTAGCTCGGAAGCTCGGGGGGCTCACTGACCCCGACCGGGCGGCGTTCTATACGAGCGGGCGCGCCAGCAACGAAGCGGCCTTCGTCTACCAACTGCTGGCCCGCCGGCTCGGCACCAACAACCTTCCCGACTGTTCCAACATGTGTCACGAGTCGAGCGGGGCTGCACTCACCGAGACGATTGGGATCGGCAAGGGTTGCGTCACCCTCGCAGACATAGAGGACAGCGCCGATCTGATCCTGGTCGTCGGGCAGAACCCGGGTACCTGCCATCCCCGGATGCTCACCTCACTGGAGAAGGCCAAGAAGCGTGGAGCGCAGATCGTCTCGGTCAACCCCCTCCCTGAGGCCGGACTGGCAAGATTTCACAACCCCCAGACGCCGAAAGGCCTGCTCGGCCCCGGCACCCGCCTGGCAGACGAGCATATCCCTGTGCGGGTGAACGGCGACCTGGCCTTCTTCGCCGGGCTCAACCGGGTTCTGCTCGACTCGCAGGGCGCCGGCGACAGTTCTGCTGTCGACCGGGATTTCATCGAGCGGTACTGCGATGGCTTCGATGCCGCCGCTTGCGCATGGCGCTCGCTCAGCTGGGACGACATCGAGGAGCAAAGCGGCGTCGCCCGGTCGGTGATCGAGGGCGTCGCTCGGATGGTGCTGCGCTCGCCTGCGGTCATCGTCTGCTGGGCGATGGGTTTGACGCAGCACCGCAACGCAGTCGCCACGATCCGGGAGGTTGTCAACTTCCTGCTTCTTCGAGGCAACATCGGCCGCCCCGGCGCCGGACCTGCACCCATCCGCGGACACAGCAATGTCCAAGGTGACCGGACGATGGGAATTTGGGAGCGAATGCCCGGTTCGTTCCTGGATTCCCTCGGCGCCGAGTTCGGATTCGACCCGCCTCGGCGAACCGGTTTCGACACCGTCGAGACGATCCGCGCGATGCGCGACGGGAACATCGACGTCTTCTTCGCCCTCGGAGGAAACTTCGTCGCTGCGACTCCCGACACCGATGTCACGGCCGCGGCGATGGCGAACTGCGCTCTCACAGTCCACGTTGCGACCAAGCTCAACCGCTCCCACCTCTACCACGGCAGGGAAGCCCTGCTTTTCCCGTGCCTCGGACGTAGCGAGCGCGACCGGCAGGGCACCGGTGAGCAGTTCGTGACCGTCGAGGACTCGATGAGCATGGTTCACGCTTCGAGGGGACGTCTCCAGCCGGCGTCGCCAGGATTGAGAAGCGAGGTTGCGATCGTCTGCTCGATCGGCCGCAAGGTCTTCGGCGACGACATCGGCTGGGAGGCGATGGCCGCCGACTATTCGCTTATACGCGGGCACATCAGTCGCGTCGTGCCGGGCTTCCATGCCTTCGAGGAGCGGGTAGCCAAACCGGGAGGCTTCACGCTTCCGCGTCCTCCGGCCGACTCCCGAACGTTCCCGACCTCGACCGGCAAGGCACGCTTCACGGTGAACGCCATAGACGGCGTATCAGTCCCCGAAGGCCACCTGCTGCTTCAGACGGTGAGATCCCACGACCAGTTCAACACGACCGTCTACGGCCTCGACGACCGCTATCGCGGGATCAAGGGCGGAAGACGTGTGGTGTTCGTCAACGGGTCGGATCTGAAGGCGGCAGGCCTTGAAGGAGGGGACCTCGTAGATATTGTCAGCGTCTGGGACGACCACGAACGGCGGGCTGAGCGCTTCCGCACCGTCGATTATCCGACCCCGCAAGGTTGCGTAGCCGCCTATTTTCCCGAGGCGAACGTCCTTGTTCCGTTGGATTCGACCGCCGAGGGGAGCAACACTCCGGTGTCCAAGTCGATCGTCGTACGCTTGGAACGCTCGAGGTAGCCAAACGCCGCCGTCTGCGTCAGCGCAGCGCCCCGATGTCACGGAGCCTCGCGACGTCTGCTTCGTCAAAACCCCAGTCGGCCAGCGCTTCGTCGGTGTCGTGGCCTGGATGCACCGGCGGACCCGAGATCGCTGGGGCGCTGCGCGAGAAGCGCGGCGCCGGCGCCGGCTGTGTCACCCCTTCGACTTCGACGAACGTTCCCCGCAGTTTGTTGTGGGGATGCTCCGGCGCTTCACCCGGATCCAGCACGGGGGCGAAGCACACGTCGGTACCTTCGAGCAGCTTGCACCATTCGTCTCGAGTCTTTGTTCGAACGAGTGCCGCCATACGCTCCTTCATCGCGGGCCACGCTGTCCTGTCGTG
>JAKAZH010000037.1 GCA_021815935.1 Actinomycetes bacterium | reverse complement strand
GCCGTGGAGGAGATCACCCGCCATGAGCGGCATAGTAGACGTCCTGCACTTCGCTGTCGACGGATTGACCAGCCAGCAGCAAGCCATAGCCAACAATCTTGCAAACTCCCAGACGCCAGGGTACACCGCACAAGACGTCAACTTCCAGTCCAGCCTAGCTCAGGCCCTGTCGTCTCCGGGCGGCGGTACGGCGACGGTCAGTGTCAACCCAAGCCAGGCAATCCCCGCCACCAACGGTAACAACGTCAGCGCCAGCAACGAGCTCGTCGCAGCCGAGCAGAACACCCTTCAATACCAGTCGACGGTCGAACTGCTCAACGCCCAGTTCCGCCTCGTGCAAGGAGCGGCCGGAGGTACCTTCGCATGAGCCTCTTCAGCGCACTCGACATATCCGGTTCGGGCATCAGTGCTGCCCAAACATGGATAAACACCACCGCCGGCAACATTGCCAACGCGAACGATACTGTAGCGACGACTTCGCCGGTCTACGCGACGCAAACGCCATTCTTTCAGGCTGTCGGCCAGGCCGGCCAGGTCGGGGACGGCGTGGCAGTCAGCTCAGTGCTACTTGGCAGCGCCGCCGGACTCGTGCAATACCAGCCCAGCAACCCGCTCGCGGACGCACAGGGCAATGTGAGGGTCGCCAACGTCGACATGGGAAGCCAGATGGTGCACTTGATCGCCGCTCAGACCGATTACCAGGCGAATGCTTCGGCTCTGGCTCATGCAAAACTCGCCTACCAGTCAGCACTCACGATAGGGACCTGACGTGATACCTCCGATATCCTCACTTCCGTCAATATCCCCGCTCGGCTCTGGTACTGCAGTCGGCGGCGGCGGCGCCGGCACCGGCGCGCTGTCATCAGCGGGATCGTCGACGGGGACCCCCGGCGCGTTCGCGAACACGGTTAGCGGCGCCATCGATCAACTTCAGCAGGTACAAAACGCTGCGTCGAGCGCCGCCGCTAGCGCGGCTGCGGGGCAGGGGAACCTCGCTGACGCGATGATCGCAGCTACCCAGGCGTCGGTCGCCACCCAGGTGACGACGGCAGTTACCAACAAGGCGGTCGCCGCCTTCACCCAGATCATGAATATGCAGGTTTGAAGTGTCGCTAGTTCCCGTCAACGTCGCCGAGCGCGCCCGCGCCAGCGCCAAACAGTTCGCGAGCGGCTTCACGCCCGGCCAGAAGGCCGTCACTCTTGCGGCGATCGTCGCCGCAGTCGCGGGTGGGCTCGTCATGATGTCGCTCACCGGCAAACCAACGTACGCCCCGCTGTACACGAATTTGAAGGCCTCTGACGTTTCGAGCATCACGACCCAGTTGACGTCGGCGAAAGTTCCGTTTCAGCTGACCAACGGTGGCTCGACGATCATGGTCCCGGTCAACGACGTCAACTCCGAGCGTGTGAGCCTAGCGGCGTCAGGCCTTCCTGCCAGTTCCACCGTGGGGTTGTCCTTATTGGACAAGACCGGCATCACGACGTCCAATATGACTCAGCAGGCCGACTACCTGCAGGCCCTGCAAGGTGAGCTCGAGCAGACGATCGACTCGATATCGGGTGTCGCGTCGAGCCAGGTCAACATCGCTCTCCCCGCGAACCAGAACTTCTCCTTGACCCAGGACACACCCACAGGAGCGTCCGTTCTGGTGACGATGACGTCCGGTCAGTCGCTTAGCAGCGGAGACGTTCAAGCGATCGTGCACCTGGTTGCGTCGAGTATCCCGAACCTGAACTCAGCGGATGTTACCGTGGCCGACTCGAGCGGCGACCTCCTTGCCGGCCCCGGTGTCACTGCCGGCGGATCAGGCGGAGGTGGCCAGTCCAGCTCGTATGACAGCAGCGTGGCGACCAAGGTCAACGCGTACCTGGCCAGCGTCGTTGGAGCCGGCAACGCCGACGTTCAGGTGAACGCGACGTTGGATTACTCACAGGTTTCCACGACGACCAACAGCATCCAGCTGGGGGCCAACGGGAAGCCGGTCAGTTTCTGCACCCAGAACAGCCAATCCAGTCAGAGCTACACAGGTACGGGCACGCCGCCGGGGGGTGCCGCAGGCGCAGTGACTGCCACAACTGTCGCCGGCGCGACAGGCAACTACTCCAACAGCACGTCGAGTCAGACATGTGAGACGAGTGAGCAAACCCAGACCGTCCAGCAGGCACCGGGAACCCTCAAATCAGAGCAGGTCGCTGTCCTGATCAACTCTACGGCCGTACCGAAGGGGGTCAACCTGACGGCGCTTCAGGCGGGGGTCGCCGCCGCTGCGGGAATCGACACCAAAAGGGGTGACCAGCTCGCCTTCTCGACGATGCCATTCAACACCTCGGTGGCGCAGCAGGCTGCGACTGCAGCGAAGGCAGCAGCCGCCGCAGGGCAGAGCAAGGCGTTCGGCTCGCTCATCAAAACGGCTGTGGTGTTCCTCATCATTGCGGTAGTCCTCTTCCTGCTGTGGCGTTCGGCCCGCAAGGCCCGTATGGCTCCGACGGTCCTAGGTCCGAGCGATATGGAGGCGCTGCGCTCAGCCCGGGAGTTCAACCCGACGGCCCTGATGCCCGCCGTCGGCGGGGCCGAGCTCTCCGCCGCAAGCGGGGCGTTGACGATAAACGACTTCATTGACCATCAGCCCGACGATGTGGCCGGCATGTTGCGCACGTGGCTGTCGGACGGTTCGCGTGAGGCGGTGGGCTGATGAAGACTCTGACAGGCGCACAGCGCGCGGCGATAGTGATTGCTCAGCTGGATGAATCCCGGGCGTCGAAGGTTCTTCGCTCAATGAGCGAAATTGACGTGACCGAGATCATGACCGCCATGGTCGAACTGCCGACACTGGAGCCCTCAGACGTCGACAAGGTTCTCGCGGAGTTCAATACCCAGGCCAGCCAGTACCTGCAGGTGGCGCAAGGCGGGGTTGATGTAGCCCGCAAGCTGCTGCGTGACCGTTTTGGAGCGGAGCGCGCCGAGGCAGTCCTTGGAGAGTTGGTAGAAGACCGGGACCAGCAGCCACTCGCCTTCATCCAACGGATCGACATCCGCCAGCTAGGCAACCTCGTCGCCGAGGAGCATCCCCAGACCATAGCGGTCATGCTCGCCCACCTTTCCGCCGATTCGGCCGCGCAGCTGCTTGCCGGCATGGAGGAGGAACTGCGAGTCGACCTGATCCGGCGTCTCGCCACGATGGGCCGCATCAGCCCTGTCGTGATCCGACAGCTCGCCGAGGTGCTCGAGTCGAAAGCCTCGTCTCTGCTTCGAAATGGCGTCGCCGCCACCAGCCCGGTAGGGGGGATGGAGTCGACGATAGCGATCCTGAACTTGACCGACCGCAGCACGGAGAAGCAGATTCTTAACCGCCTTGAGCAGGAAGACCCCGCTCTCGCAGAATCGATCCGCAATGAGATGTTCGTCTTCGACGACCTGATCAGCCTGGACGACCGATCGCTCCAGCTCATTCTCCGCCATGTAGTTCCGAAAGATCTCGCCATAGCCTTGAAGGCCGGGAGCGAGAATATTCGCGAGCGGTTCATGCGGAACATGTCCGAGAGGGCATCCGAGGATCTCCTCGAAGAGATCGACTCGCTCGGTCCGACGCGACTGTCACAAGTCGAGTCTGCCCAGAGCGCCATTGTGAAGATAGTTCGCGATCTCGAAACGTCCGGTGAGATAGTGCTCGCGCGAGGCGACGATGAGTTCGTCTAAAGTGCTTCACCGTCGGATCGTTCGGCGCGAGGACAGCGCGGACGCCCCAGTCGTATCGCTGCTGTCGTGTCACGGTGGGCTCTCGGGTGGCCACGGTGTCATTTCGGAGGAGTCCGAAGTCGAAGCTCGCCGTCAGGCGTGGCAGGAAGGCTACGACGCAGCGATGGCCGAGTTCCTGGCCGCAGCGGAGGTTGGCCGTGCGTCAGCGCTGCGCAGGCTTACCGAGTCGCTCGTGGCCAGCGCGGATCTCCTTGCCGCCAGCCGGCGTGAGGCGGTAGCCCTCGGCGAGGTCGAAGTAGTCGAGCTAGCGTGCGGGTTGGCGGAAGCGATCCTCGGACAAGAACTGTCTGCAACCCGTCCCGCCTTAGCCGCTGCCACGCGCGCCCTGCGATTGATACCGGAGGGGGAAGACATCGTGGTGCGGGTCAACCCCGGCGACGCTCTCGGTGTCGAAGACATCCAGGACCTCGTACCCGACTCTGCCGTCAAGGTAGTCGGTGATCCGTCGATCGAGCTAGGAGGGTGTCTCGTCGTCGCTGGTGCGTGCCAAGTGGACGCCCAGATCGGCTCAGCACTCGGTCGTGCCCGCCAGGTACTCGACAATCTGCACCTGACCGGTCCGTCAAAGTCGAAAGGACAAGGGGAGTGACAGTAATCTCGGATTCCCTGCGCGGCCGTCTGAGCGAGGCCGTCAAGCCGCAGGTCTCCGGTCATGTCACCCGTATAGTCGGTCTGCGTGTCGAGGTTGACGGGGTTCGAGCCGCCGTCGGCGACGCGCTTCGCATCTTTCGCGCGGGTGGAGTCCTAGATGCGGAAGTGGTTGCCGTCGAGGGTTCCTCCCTTGCCTGCATGCCTCTCGGGGATCTCACCGGGGTGCGCTTCGGTGACCGCGTGGAGACCGCAGGTGGCCCACTCCAGGTGATGGTAGGCCGGGGGCTGCTCGGCAGAGTCCTGGACGGTCTCGGCAGGCCAATCGACGGGAAGCCCATCGAAGGTGAGTGGGAGCAGGTAGGCGTCGACGGGACCCCGCCGCACCCGCTGCGACGCGAGCTAGTCGACCGTCAACTCTCCCTCGGGGTACGAGCGCTTGACACGATGGTTCCCTGCGGTCGAGGTCAGCGACTCGGGATTTTCGCCGGGTCGGGAGTAGGAAAGTCGAGTCTTCTGTCCATGATCGCGCGCGGAACGAACGCATCGGTTTCTGTGCTCGCTTTGGTCGGTGAGCGAGGACGGGAGGTCAACGAGTTCATCAGCCACGACCTCGGGCCTGAAGGCTTGGCGCGCTCCGTGGTGGTGGTGGCGACATCCGACGAGCCGGCGATGGTCCGGATCCGGGCGGCGTTCACCGCGACGCGGATCGCCGAGTGGTTCCGCGATCAGGGCAATGACGTCGTATTGATGATGGACTCGATCACACGCTTCGCGATGGCTCAGCGCGAGGTGGGCCTGTCAGCGGGGGAGCCGCCCGCGACCCGCGGCTACCCGCCGTCGGTGTTCTCCCTACTTCCGAAGCTCCTCGAGCGTGCAGGCGCCGGAGAGGTCGGTTCGATCACCGGCCTCTACACGGTTCTCGTTGACGGCGACGACATGAACGAGCCGATAGCGGACACCACGCGCTCGATCCTCGACGGCCACGTCGTGCTGTCCAGGCGTTTGGCGACGTCGGGTCACTTCCCGAGCATCGAAGTGCTGGAGTCGGTCTCGCGCGTCGAGTCTATGATCACCTCGCCGGAACAGCGAGTGCTCAGCAGGGAGATGCGACGTATCCTCTCCGCGTACCGCGATGCGCGGGACCTGATCGAAATCGGTGCTTACGTTGCGGGTACCAACCCGCTCGTCGACACCGCCATGCGATTGCGCGACGACATTGACTGCTTCCTACGGCAAGCAAAAGACCAGGTCGTCTTGCTCGACGAGTCCTGGCGTCTGCTCGGTGAGGTTCTCGGCGCGCCCGTCCCGGCCGCGATGGAGCTGGTAACGGCGGCCGAGTCGTGAAAAGGTACAAGTTCTCATTGGAGACCGTGCTGCGGGCGCGCAGGGCGCAGGAGGAGTTGGCGCGCCAGAACCTTGCAGACGCGAATCGTCGTCTGCGCAGGTCCGAGGCCCTTCATGCGGCGGCTCGCGACGCTTATCACCTCGTGGCCGTGCGACCTTCCCGGGGTCCCGGTGAGCGGGACCGCTTCCTAGACGACCGCAGCAGGGAGATGCGACTGGCCGAAGCCGTAGAGCAAGCCTCTACTGTCGTCAGCGAGTGTGAAACAAAAGCAGCTGAATGCCATGCGGCCTGGGTTCTGGCAGGACAGAGGGTGGCTTCCTTGGAGCGCCTAGATGAGCGTCGTCGCTCGGAGTGGGATCAGGCACGCGCAAGAGACGAGTCGACGGTGCTTGACGACATCGCTGGCGCGCGATGGTCGTTCAAGGCGGGGTCGGGGGCGTCTTCGCAATGACGACAACCCCGGGCGGGACCATTGGTGCCATCCAAACGCTCGCCTCTCAGCTCACCGGAATAGGCGGACAATTGTCCGCCGCCGCATCCTCGGGTGACTTCGGCGCCGTACTCGCACAGGTCAACTCGGAGATCGCCTCCATCCAGGACGGGGGAATCTTGACGTCTGGATCGTCCTCGAATAGCGCAGCACCGACCTCCAACCTGCTCACATCACAAAGCCCACTCGGATTGTCAACTCTAGGGTCGTTGGCCGCGACGACCGTCGGAGGATCCTCTAGCACTCCGGGAGCACTAACTGGCTCGTCGGTAGTTGCCGATGCTCAGAGCTATCTCGGGGTCCCCTACCAGTGGGGCGGCTCCAGCCAGGCAAGCGGATTCGACTGCTCAGGACTGGTTCAGAGGGTCTACGCCGATCTCGGGGTCAGCCTTCCTCGCACCAGCCAGCAGCAGGCGTTGTCAGGTACGCCAGTAGCGAGTCTGGCTCAAGCACAGCCAGGCGACCTCGTATTCTTCGCCGGCTCCGACGGAACCGCTTCGAGCCCCGGCCACGTCGGCATATACATCGGGAACGGGCAGATGATCGACGCTCCCCAGGCGGGTTCCGTCGTTTCGGTGCAGCCCGTTGGACAGCCCGTCGCGATTCGAAGGATCGTGGGAGGTCCGAGCACCACGATGCCGGTCCTTAACCTGACGTCGGCAGCCGGGTCGACTTCATCCACCGGCACTAATGCCGCAATGGATTCGCTCGGAGTGCCGGCCGCGTATCAGCCGCTGTTCCAGTCCGCAGGTCAGGCATACGGAGTGGATCCGGTCCTGCTTGCAGCGGTGGCGAAACAGGAGTCCGGGTTCAATCCGGCGGCGCAAAGCAGTGCCGGCGCGCTTGGGATCATGCAGCTGATGCCGGCGACGGCGGCCGGCCTCGGGGTCTCGCCGCTCGACCCTGCCTCGGCGATCAGTGGTGGTGCACAACTGTTGAGCAGCTACCTGGGCAACTACGGCGGTTCGGTTCCTCTCGCCCTGGCGGCCTACAACGCCGGGCCGGGTGCCGTCGCAGCTTACGGCGGCGTGCCTCCGTACGCCCAGACGCAGAACTACGTATCGAGCATCTCCTCGATGCTTGCGAATGTCGGGGCTGTCGCCTGATGGCCGCTCCGATTACGACTGCGGCTACCGCCCCGCCAATCGCAGCAGCCCCTTCTTCGGGGTCAGGCCGGAGGTTGGGGTCCGATGGCGGAAGAAAGGTTGATGCCGGCCTGTCGTCAACTAAGCGGCATGGGTCACGACAAGCAGGTTCGACTGGCCCGGCGCCGAGCGCCACGCTACCAAAGGCAGATACAGCACTCGCTGTTGGCGCGACCATCGAGCCAGCCGGCGGCTTCAAACATCAGCTCGACGTTGTCACCGCCAACTTCGAGGCACGAACCGCCGCCGCCCAACCGGGAGGGAACACGTCGGCGCCCCATGCCACGAAACGAAACCCAGCTCAGCGGGCTAAACGCCGACTCGGATCGTCGGTGTCCCCCCCGGCGGTGGCCCCCCCGGCGGCGGGGATCCAGCAGCTGGCGGCCTCGTCACTACCGTTGCCCGCCACGCCCGGAGTGCCACCGCCTGTCATGTCTGCGACGCAACCCACCCTGTCCGCCAAGTCAGCGTCAGTAGCGCCCACCGGAATATCGCAGCGATCCCCAGTGGGTGACGTTTCCGTCCCGGTGGCGACTGCGGTCCAGTCCAAACAGACCACACTGCTGACAAGTTCTGAACCGTCAGCCCGACCTCCGATCCCCGCTTCCATTGTGGATTCTACGAGGCCCTCGATAGTCGAAGCAGCTCCGAGAAGCAGTGCTCCGGCGACGCCAGCGGCGGTCCATCCGCCGTCCTCGCCGATGTCGAGCCTGGCGTCTGCCAGCCAGCTTCCTACCACGGCGCCTGGCGGCGGTCTGACGGCGTCACGAGGTGGGTTCACTTTGGCGGCCGTTACCCGAGCGGAACCATCGACACCATCGGCATTGGAAATCAGCCCACAGGTGTCGAAGGCTGCGCACCAACCGGCGAAGGCAACATCAGACTCGACAGCGGGGAGTTTGTTGAGCGCATCTGTCGTTAGCGCTCAAACAACCGAAGTGCATTCAACACTGCAGAGAGCAACGATCCCTGCACTTCCCGTCCCGGCCGCGCCCGAGGGCGCGACGGCCCCCCCGGCGCAACAGGTACTGGCTGTGCTCTCCCCAATTTTGAGAACGTCGGACGGCACGCACCGCATCTCGCTGGAGCTGCAGCCCGCAGAGTTGGGTAGCATACAAGCGACGGTAACCGTCAGCGCTGGCAAAGTCACCGTAGAGCTGCACGCCGACAATGCAGCGACACGCCAAGCCATCGGGTCCGCTCTGCCCGACCTACGCCATCAGCTCGGATCCGGTGGCCAACAGGCACACGTATTCTTCGGTAGCGACGCACCTCGGCGCCAGATCGGCTACTCGGATCGCCGGCTCGGCGTCACGTCTGCTCCGAGTGCCGGAGCGCAGCCAACCCAGATTCTGATCCCGTCCGCCAAGTCCGCATCGTCAGTCGACATTCGACTCTGACCTGCCAGGAGGAGAGTCCTTATCATGTCCTTTGTCATCCCAAACTCGACCGCCGCAGGTAGCAACAGTTCGAGCGGGTCGGCCGCCGCCAGCAGCTCGTCTGCAACCGGGCTCAACCAACTCGACAATTCGCAGACGTTCCTCAACCTCCTCGTCGCACAGCTGAAGAACCAGGATCCGAGCAACCCCGCGAACCCGACGTCATTTATGACAGAGATCGCCCAACTGACGGCAGTGCAGTCCCAGACATCCCTCAATGCAGAGGAGCAGACAGTCGCAGCAGACTCGATGCTCGGCCAGAAGATAAGCGGCACGGGATCAGGTGGACGAGTGGTATCGGGAACCGTTACCGCAGTTCTGCTCAGTGGATCCGGGTCGCCGCAGCTCAGCCTGGCCGGACAGAGCGGCACTGTCTCACTCGACCAGGTGACGCAGGTCTACAGCGCAAGCGCCGCCGCTGCAGCCTCGACGCCCGCGGCTTCAAGTTCGACAAGCACTACGAACGCTCAAACCTCGAACCCCGCAACGCCTTCGGCGTCAAACTCCACCCCTACAACTACTGCGGCGTCAAACTCCGCAAGTCCTCCGGCATCAAACGCTGCCTGATCATCAAACGAACCTACACGAAGGGAACCGCCCCATGGAACAGTCACTGATTGCAGCCGTCTCAGGTATCGCCGCCGATCAAGCGTACCTCGACGTAGTCGGCAACAACGTAGCGAACTCCAACACGACCGCCTACAAGTCAGAAAGCGCCCAGTTCACCGACCTATTGGCCGAGCAGGTGGCAGGTGCCTCAGCCCCCGTCCCCGGTGGACAAGGAGCGGGCATCAACCCGATTGCCATTGGATCTGGGGTCCGCATCGGTGCCGTGTCCCTCAACGAGTCCCAGGGCGCGATCCAAACTACGAACGTGCCGACCGACGTCGCCATCCAAGGTGGCGGCTTCTTGGTGACGAAGCAGTACGGCCAGACCATGTACACCCGGGACGGGAGTCTGACCCTCGACGCAAACGGCAACCTTGCCACACAGACGGGCGGACTGGTCCAAGGTTGGACAGCGAACGCCCAGGGGGTCATCAACACCAATGCGCCTACCGGGAGCGTCAGTATACCCACCGGCACAACTATGCCCGCAACAGCGACAACAGAAATGACCTTGGGTGGAAACCTCCCGGCGTGGACCGGAACCGGGACCGCTACACCGATTACGACGACGATCAACGCTTACGACTCGCTGGGTAACGCCGTTCCAGTGTCACTGACGTTCACGCCCGTGGCAGGTACCGCAAACCAGTGGACTGTTCAGGGCACGGTACCGAACCCCTCAGGTACTCCCTCGAAGCTCTGGAGCACGCCACCGACGGTCACCTTCGGCGCGACCACCGGCCAGATCAGCTCCGTGACAGGGGCGACGACAAACTCCGATGGCTCGCTGTCGCTGCCAGTCCAGACGATGCCGGCGACGTACGCGTTCCCCTCCGGCGACACCTGGAACATCAACTTCCCGAACCCGACGGGTTCGGGTGCGGTTACTCAGTACTCCGGTCAGCAGTCGCTCTCCATCGCCAGTGCCGACGGATCTCCCTCTGGTTCGTTGGCAGGCTACTCGATCGGCTCCGATGGCGTGATAACCGGCTCCTTCTCGAACGGTCAGACCCTTGCAATCGGCCAGATCGCCTTGGCGCAGTTCTCCAATCCGGGCGGCCTTTCCGCCCAGGGGAATCTCAACTACATCCAGAGTCCCAACTCCGGTCAGCCTGCAGTCGGCGTGCCGGGGACGGGAGGCTTGGGGACACTCGTTGGTGGGGCGCTCGAGGGATCGAACGTCGACCTGTCGTCGCAGCTCACTGACCTGATCGTAGCGCAAGAGGCGTATCAGGCGAACACGAAAGTGGTGTCCACCACGGCGATGAACCTGACTGCGCTCGCCCAGATGGCCTGAGAAACCCTTGAGCGCTCAAGTGTCGGGTCTTCGATGCCGAAGAAATTCCGGAAACGCCAGGACGGCACCCAATCTTGCGGCCAAGGACAGGCCAGGGGAGACCCAGCATGCCCGACGCCGGCGCGGTCGCTATGGCCGAAGAAGATTCGCGTGATTACCATCCTTACGACTTCCAGCGCCACGCGGCGATGGATCGAGGACGTTTGCGTCGACTATCCCCGCTACTCGAGGTTGCAGCCCATCGGATAACTCAAGCTCTGACCGGACTACTCCGAACGTCGGTCCGGGTGGAGGTAGGGGAACTCAGTCAGAAGACATGGGATGCATATGCCAACTCGCTTCCCGATCCGACCTATCTTGCGCTCGCAACGGTCAACCCAATAGGCGGCCGACTAAGTATCCATATGCCGAGCCCGCTGGCGCGAGCCATCGTCGAGTTACGTCTAGGTGGGACTGTACGTTCCAATGCCATCGAGCGCCAGCTGTCCGAGATCGAAGTAAAGCTTGTTGCTGAGGTGACAGAGTCACTGATAGCCGAGTTCCTCCAAGCGGCCAGCGTGGTCGTCCCGGCGGCAAGTGGACCTATAAGCACTTCAAGCAGCCCTGTCCTGGTGCAGATGCCCGATCCCAGTGAGGTATGCCTTCTAGTAAGACTCTCCATCACATTGGAGGAGAGGACAACTTTCGAGGTGACCGTCACTGTTCCCCTCGTGATGCTCTTGACGCTCCTCGACGCCCTCGAGCGCATCGACAACCCGGAGGAGCTGGAGAAGGACTCCGTAGCCTCCGACGTCCTCGACCGACTTTTAGAGGCGTCACTCCAGGTAACCGTTTCGTTTCCGGCTGTCGTCCTCTCTGCGGACGAGCTTCTGAGCCTCAGCGCCGGCGACGCCATACCACTACAGCGGCCTGAAGGTGCGCCTATACATCTGAACGTGGAGGGCATCCACTTCTGTGATGTGGTCGCAACGACCTCGGGTAAGCGCCTCGCCTGCTTAGTCGTGGACACGAGATCGAAGGAGCTGCTATGACGCAAGATCAGCTTGGAGTGCAGAGCGCGGTAGCGACTGACCTCAAGGAACCGGCTGGCGGCGATGGCCGGCCGATCGAACTTCTATACAACGTCGATATGGCGGTGACGGTGGAACTAGGTCGGACCCGGATGACGATGCGGGAACTGCTCGGCCTTCGTCCCGGCAAAGTGATCGAACTTGACCGCCTTGCGCGAGCACCGGTGGACATCCTGGTCAACAACACCCTCCTGGCTCGAGGTGAGGTTGTGGTGCTCGACGAGGAGCTCGGCGTGCGAGTCACTGAGATAACCGGCTCCGGCGCCGAGCGGCCGTCGAGTTGAATGCGATGAGCGGTCTCCTCGCTACGGCTAGCGTGACCTCGACGTCAGCGGCTGTGTCGGTACCGTCGCTGGTAATGCAACTGCTGATCGGCCTCGGAGTCGTGCTTGCATTGATCTGGGTTGCTTCGAAGGTGGCGAAGGGCCGGCTCGCA
>JAKAZH010000036.1 GCA_021815935.1 Actinomycetes bacterium | reverse complement strand
GTGTGCGGGAACCGGACCCGCAGGCCTAGCGCGGACATCTTCGAGCGCCGACCAGACCGCGAGCGCCGTCCTGTTGGATTTAGGGGCCATCGACAGGTGAACCACAGCTTGGGCGAGATTCAGCTGCGCTTCGGGAAGACCCACGTATTCGACGGCGTGCGCGGCTGCTGTGGCCACAAGCAAGCTCGTCGGGTCCGCCATGCCGATGTCCTCACTCGCCAGCACGACCAGACGCCGTGCGATGAAACGCGGGTCCTCCCCCGCGACGATCATCCTCGCCAGCCAGTGCAGGCCTGCGTCAGGGTCGGACCCTCTGATCGATTTGATCAAGGCGCTCACCACGTCGTAGTGGTCGTCGCGGCCCCAGGTCATCGCCCTCGCTGAACGGGCCTTCTCCACGTCTGCGAGAGTGACGTGCCGCCCGCCGCCTGCGACGGCTATCGCCACCTCGAGGGTAGTGAGCAGCGCTCGGCCGTCACCGTCGACCGAGCCGACCAGCGCGTCCGCGGCGTCGGCGTCGGCGCTAGCGTCCTCCGCGCTGAGCGCCCGGTCGAGGAGGAGTCCGAGGGCAGCGGTGCCGAGAGGCTCGAGGCGCAACAGAGTGGACCGAGACAGCAGCGGTCCGTTCACCTCGAAGTAAGGGTTCTCCGTCGTCGCTCCGACAAGCGTCAGGGTTCCCTCCTCGACGCTCGGCAACAAGGCGTCCTGCTGTGACTTGGAGAAGCGGTGCACCTCGTCGACGAGAAGCACCGTCGACACCGAGGACTCGGCCAGGCGTGCTCGTGCCCGCTCCGCCGCCTCGCGTACGTCCTTGACTCCGGCCGTCACTGCGCTGAGCGGCTCGAATGCCGCGCCAACGGCATCTGCGAGCAGCCGGGCTATCGTAGTCTTGCCCGTGCCGGGAGGGCCCCACAAGATCAGCGACGTCAGGCGTCGGGTGTCCACGAGCGCGCGGAGAACTCCCCGAGGGCCCAAAAGGTGGTCTTGGCCGACGACGTCGTCGAGACGGCGGGGCCGGAGCCTGGCAGCAAGCGGCCCCCTCGCGCGGAGGTTCTCCGCCAATGCGTGCTCGAAGAGACTCGGCGAGGATCCCACCTCTGCAGGCGTCGAGTATCGCCGACCGTCGTTGTTCGCCACGACACCACTGTGGCGCATGGCCGGCCATCCGAGAAACTCGCTAACTTCGAGCGACGCATTGCCCCTACGCCTACACGAGGGAGGACAAATGACTGGAGGTCCACTCGAAGGCCTGAGAGTCGTCGACCTGACAGACGACAGCGGTCGTTTCGCGACGAAGCTTCTTGCCGAGTCAGGGGCTAGCGTTCTCCGCTTGGGAACCGGGACGAGCGGTCCAAGGATGGTTGCGGCGCAAGCCGACGGCATAGGCGGCGTTGCGGACTGGTGGTATGACAACACGAAGGTCAAGGCCGTCGTGGAACTCAGCACACAAGAAGGACGGGACACGTACCGGGACGTCTGCCGGCGGGCCGACCTGGTCATCGAAACGGAGCCCCCAGGCCGGCTCGCTGATCTCGGCATCGATCACGGCGACCTTGCCAGGACTAATCCGCAGTTGGTGCAAGTTTCGCTAACGCCATTCGGCCGCAGCGGCCCGCGCTCGCACTGGCAGACCAGCGACCTGGTGTCGGCGGCCCTCGCAGGTGTGATGTCACTGACAGGCCTACCCGAGCGGCCTCTCAACCTGTGGGGGCGTCAAACTTTCAACGTTGCCGGTTTCATCGCTGCCATCAGCGGCCTGGCGGCGGTCCGGGCCGCGCGGCGGTCCGGGAGGGGCGAGCTTGTCGACATTTCTGCACACGAAGCTGTGTGCACGACTGTCGAGCAGCTGATGTTCCAGTACTGGTTCGACGACCTTCTGCCGTACCCCAAAGTCGCCGAGCGCCAGGGTTCTCTGCACTGGATACGCGCGTACAAGGTGGTGCCTGCACGTGAGGGCTGGGAGATGATCACTCCGACACCGAACGCGCCCGGGCTGCTCAGGTGGATGGTCGAGGACGGCTTCCGGGAGGCGATCGAGCTGGCGGAGCGACCGCTCGCAGAGCTAGTCGCCGACCTCGACACGCTCATGGGTGTCGTGGCGGATTTCGCGTCCAGAAGTGACGCCGCAGACCTTTTTCGCGAAGCGCAATCGCGCCACATCGCGTTCGCCGAAGTCCAATCGGTGGCGCAGGTGGCCGCGAACCCCCAGCACGCATATAGGGGATTCCTCCGCGATGTCGCCTGGGACGGCCCGCGGGTGAACATCCCAGGGCCTATTGCACGCTTCGACCGCACGCCGCCAACTCCGCCGACACCGCCTGAGTCCCTTTCTCCCGAACAGGTCCACGCGTATCTAGACGACCGCTGGCCGACTCGACCGGCGGTCGTGGGATCACGGGAGCAGGACGGGAAGCCGCTCGAAGGGCTGCGGGTTCTCGACTTGAGCCACGTCCTTGCAGGCCCCATGTGCACCCGGTTGCTCGGCGACCTCGGGGCTGACGTCGTCAAAGTGCAGACGCTGGAACGTGCAACAACAGTCAACGACCCGAAGCACCCGTACTTCTACACGTGGAACCGCTCGAAACGTGCAGTGACGCTGAACATGAAACATGACAAGGCTAGGGAGGTAGTGAGCAAACTCATCGCCGCCAGCGACGTGCTCATCGAGAACTTCTCCGCCGGTGTCCTCGACCGCTGGGGTATCTCGTACGAGGAGGCCAAGGCCTGGAATCCAAGGCTCGTCTACGTGACGATGTCAGGGTGTGGCCACAGCGGCCCTTGGTCCAACCTGGTCACGTACGCGCCTACCATCCACGCCTTGTGTGGGCTCACCTATCTCACGAACCCACCGGGACGCGGTGATATCGGTCCGGGCTACTCCTTGAACGACCACGCTGCCGGCCTGTCCGCAGCGTTCGCCATCCTGGCGGCGCTCGAGGAACGTGACGGGATCCCCAACAGCGGCAGCGGCAGCGGCAGCGGCAGCGGCAGCGGCAGCGGCAGCGGCAGCGGCAGCGGCCAGCATGTCGACATTTCCCAGATGGAGACGGGTGGGTACCTGATCGGACCCGCGCTCGTCGATTTCCTCTCGAATGGCCGGGAAGCGGAGCCCGCCGGAAATGCCGACTTCCTGGACGTGCTGGTCCCGAACGAGTGCTATCGGAGTGCCGACGGGGACTGGCTTGCGATTACCTGCCGGAACGACGAGGACTGGGCTCGGCTCGTGTCGGTTGCCGGGCTCGAAGCAAGCGACTCGATGGCGACCGGCGCAGGAAGGGCCGTCAGATGTGCAGAGGTCGACGGGCTCGTCGCCAACTGGGTCGGTTCCCAGCACGCCGAGCGTGCGCAGCAGCTGCTTCAAGACGTCGGGGTGCCGGCCGGCAGAGTCCAGACAGCGCACGACCTGATGTCCGATCCGCAGTTGGTCGCACGGGACCTGTGGAGAACCTTCGATCACCCGACGTTCGGGAAGCGACCACACGACCGGTACCCGGCGATCTGGGGCCGCTCCCGCCTCGAGCCTTACCTGTGCCCGGCCGCCTACCCCGGCGAGCACAACTTCGAGGTCTACCCCGACCTCCTAGACCTCGACGAGGCCGGCGTTGCGGAAGCAATGAGCGACGGGCTGTTCACGTAAGCCGTCCGGCCGGGAATCCTGCGGGTTCTATGATGGCGGCTATGTCGCGCTTCGCAGAGCTGGCGAGGGGCTTTTCGGTTTGACTGTTCTCGTCGTCGGGCTCGCGGTAGCTGTCGGCCTCCTCGGCGTCTTGGTGGCGGGTCTGCTTCGCGGCCACGCTGAAGTGCTCCGTGCCTTGCATCAGATGGGCGTCGATATGGATCCGAAGGGCGGAAAGTCCGGACGCTCCACGAACCCAGGGTGGGTCGGGGCCGGTGCCCCGGGGAGGGCGGGACCTCCGGGGATCAGGCCGACTCCCGAGCGGCCAGCCGACACCGACGTAATCGACCTGACCGGGGTCACCCCACGCGGAGACGCAATCAGCTTGGCCGTCGCCGGAGTGCGCCACGACACGCTGATAGCTTTCCTCACCTCCGGTTGCGCCACGTGCCGAGGATTCTGGGACACCTTCAGGTCCGCATCGGCGCAAGTCCCGGGGGGTGCCCGTCTAGTAGCGGTGACGCGCGGTAGCGAGGCGGAGTCTCCTGGAACTGTCGCAAACCTTGCCGGCAACCTGCCGGTCGTCATGTCGAGCGAAGCGTGGGAGCACTACGACATTCCCTACGCGCCGTACTTCGTCTACGTGTCGGGTCCGGGCTCCCGGGTGGTCGGTGAAGGAGTTGCCGCCGGGTGGGAGGAAGTGAAGCACCTGGTGGCGAACGCCGTTGCGGACGGCACGACAAGCCCCGCGAAGCGAGGCCGAGCCGGCGGTGGCCGGTCAGCGGCGGACCTGCGGAGAGACGACATCGTCGACCGCCAGCTGCGCAGCGCCGGCATCGAGCCGGGAGACCCGAGGCTGTACCCGACCTCGATCTCGGACAGCGCAAGCGGAGAATGACCGCAACCGTCTCCGGGTTCGGTCTGTCGATGACCGTCCCGACGGGTTGGGAGGCGGTCATCTACCGCCGACCGTCGAGCCCGGGAGAGACCACCCATCCAGTTGCTCAAGCTGCCACCGTGGCGATTCCATCCCAGCGGGGTGACTACGGCGGGGGGATAGTGGAGACGCTGGGGTCGACGGACGTGTTCGTCGCCTTCCTCGAGTTCGGTCCGCAGGCCGCGGGATCGGCCCTCTTCCCGACGACGGACGTAGTCCCGGCAGTCACCGCGGAGTCGTACCGGCCCCGCCAACTTCAACGCACCGTCCAAGGTCAGGCCGGCGTCCAGAGGTTCTTCACGATCGTGGGGCGAAGTTTCTGCCTTTACTCGGTGATCGGCTCCGTCTCGGCGAGGGTCGCACTCGCTTCCGCCGCTAACCAGCTCATCGGCTCGTTCCAAGTGGAACCGCTACCGTGAGCGCGCTCGAACCGGCATCGGCCGTCTTCGTTGCCTCCCTCGGCGTGCTCGCAACCGCGGGGGTCGCAAAGATCGTAAAGCCCGCCGACACGTCCAGGGCGTTGCGGATCGCCGGTTGGCCGGCGCAGAGATGGTTAGTCCGGCTCGGAGCGACAGGAGAAGTGGCGATCGCGGCGGCGGCCCTGGCGGAACCGGGGCATTTGACCGGGACGCTCGTGGCGGCAGCCTACGCAGGATTCGCGGCATTCGTGGGATTGGCGCTCATCAAAGGTTGGCCGCTCGCGTCCTGCGGATGTTTCGGGCGGCCGGACACCAAACCCGGACTCATCCACCTGCTCCTCGATCTTGGCGCTGCGGGGTGCGCCGTCTGGTGGGCGCTGCGTCCGCCAGGCGACACAGCAGAGCTTCTGAGAGGGCAGCCGTGGGGAGGGGCCGCAATGCTCGTCGTGAGCGCAACCATCGCGTGGCTCGCCTACCTGATCTGGACGCGACCGTCGCTTCGGACCTCGTAGTGGATTCTCCGGTTAAGTCGTGAAACTCGACGTTGCCAGGCCCGTCGCCGACTTCCTGCTGGCGCGCACATCACGGCGAGGCTTTCTGGCCAGGGCGACAGTCGCGGCCGCTGCGATGACCGTTGCTCCGGTCGACCTGCTTCTGAAACCCGGAAACGCCTACGGATTCATATGTGAATGCGTGCCGGGTACAGGGTGCGATTGCACGTCCATGTGCTGCGACGGTTACACGCAGTTCTGCTGCACTATCAACAACGGAATCAACGGCTGTCCACCAGGAACGTTCGCCGGCGGTTGGTGGAAAGCGGACGGGTCCGCGTACTGCGCCGGGCCCCGCTACTACATCGACTGCATGGGCGAATGCCAGGGGTGCGGCTGCGGCGGAGGCAACTTCTGCCCAACGTGTGACAACCTCACGTGCGAGTGCGCTCTGGGTTCCTGCGACAACCGCCACGTCGGATGCACCGAGTTCCGCTACGGGCAATGCCACCAGGAGATCGCCTGCACCGGGAGGATCGCATGCCGTGTCGTTTCGTGCACGCCGCCATGGCTTCTGGACCCGACGTGCAGCACTGTCGCTCAAACAGACGAAAGCACAGCAGACCACTACGCACCCTGCCAGGATGGCCCGCAAACGCCGAGCCCGCTGGTAGTGGGCATCGCGGCGACACCGACCGGCAAAGGCTACTGGCTGGCCGACGCGGCCGGCGGAGTCGCCGTCTTCGGTGACGCCGTCTCCTACGGGTCGATGTACGGCACCGAGCTCAATCGCCCGATCGCGGGGATCGCCGCCACGTCGACCGGCAAAGGCTACTGGCTAGTTGCATCCGACGGCGGGATCTTCAGCTTCGGCGACGCCACCTTCGACGGGTCCACCGGCAAGATCGCGCTCAACAAACCCATAGTCGGAATGGCCGCGGATTCAAAATCCGGCGGATACCGATTCGTCGCCGCGGACGGCGGCGTGTTCGACTTCGCAGCCCCGTTCTACGGCTCGACCGGGAAGGTTGCGCTCAACAAACCGATAGTCGGCATGGCGGCCACCCCAGACGACGCCGGGTACTGGCTGGCAGCCTCGGACGGAGGGGTGTTCAGCTTCGGCGACGCCAACTTCTACGGCTCAATGGGGGCAGTGGTGCTCCAAAGGCCGGTGGTCGGCATAGCGGCGACACCGACGGGAAAAGGGTATTGGCTTGTCGCTTCGGACGGGGGTATCTTCAGTTTCGGCGACGCGGCCTTCTACGGCTCGCTTAGTGCGACAAGCCTCCTGAGCCCGATAGTTTCAGTCGCCGTAACACCGACCGGGAAGGGATACTGGATGGTCTCGGAATTGGGTGAGGTGTACCCTTTCGGCGACGCCGCGACGTTCGGGAGAAACCCGTGAACTCCATCTACCTACCTCTCGGAATTGTGGTGGCGGTCTTCTCGGCCGCCCGTTCGACGTGGTCTCCTTGTGGCCTGTCGATGCTTTCGAGCATCACGCCCTTCGGGGAACGCTCTCGGGGAGCGAGGTTCGCCTGGACGTCGGCGTGGTTCCTTGCCGGGGCCGGCGTCGGCGGCCTCACCTTGGGCGGGATCGCCTCGATCCTAACGTTGAGCGTCCGGGCTGCATTCGATGTTTCAAGGTCTTCGGGGTCACGTCTGACCGGTGGACTCGCAGTTGGCGTCGTGTGCATGGCGGTCGCCGCGATTGGAGCAGCAACCGACTTGGGGCTGTTCGGAGATGTCCTGCCGGTGTTGCGGCGACAAGTCGACGACGGGTGGATGTCACGGTTCCGGCCGTGGGTGTACGGGGCCGGATTCGGTTGGCAGATCGGCTTCGGGTTCGCAACCTACGTGATGACTGCCGGGATTGCCGTCACATTCGCTTTCGCCATCGCTGCCGGGGTGGCTGCCAACTCCGTCTACGAGACCCTACTTATATGTGTTGTGTTCGGGTTCGCGCGGGGCGCGACGGTGTTCATCATCGCTGGTGCTTCCACGCCGCAGCGTCTGCGCCAGGTGCATCGCAAGCTGAACCGTTTTGAGGGACCCGTAAAACTAGGCACCGAACTATCGCAGGCAGCGAGCGCGGCTGCGGTATGTATCGTTCTATTTTTTCCAAACTTGCCGGCGACGTCGAGCAACAACGACCGGCTGTCGACACTGGCGTGTGGAGCTGTCGTAGGAGTGATCGCCGCCACGCCGCTGGTCGCACCCGCCATGAGAACCCGTCGCCGGCATCGTGGCATGCTCAGGGACTCGCCACGGCGAAGCTCGCAAGGCCGGACTTCGCCACGTTCCACGATGGAAGCGCGTTGATCCGACGTCGGCTGCCGTCGGTATCGTTGGCTTTCGGTCGCAGGTCGCGCACAGGCGCTTGCCTCGCAGCGGTCGTCGCCACCTCAGCCTGCCTGGCAGCGTGCGGGTCAAGTCAAAGAAGCGTCGACACGATCAACCCTTCACAGGGCGGCGGCGCCACACTCCCCGCCGTTAGCACCGTACCGTCGGGAGGCACCGTTCCTGCCACCAGCACTGTTCCAGGCAATTCGTCGACGACCGGGCCGGGAGGCCAGGCGGCGGTGGTCCCGACCGTATTTGACTGCGGAGGCGGCGCTTACGAGCCGGCGACCCTGCTCGTCACCTGCGCGAACGCCGCCAAGGACGCGACGACCCTCGTGACAGGCGTCACCTGGACATCCTGGTCGGCGACGAGCGCGTCCGGCCAGGGGACCGTCCACTTGATCGTCGGCGGGAAAGCCGTCACGGCCGGCGCGAGCCTCAAGCTGAGCGCTGTCGAGCAAACCTCCAATGGGCTTCAGTTCTCGACGATCGAGCTCACGTGGATCGGAACTTCACCTGATGGGAACCCGACGGAGCAGCTTCCGCTCGCTGTAGCGCCATCGCCATCTTGACCGACGAAAGCGCTCGTCTATGATCCCGATGGTGCGAATGATCCGTCGGTCCATAATGGCGCTCGGCCTGACGGCGGTGATCGCAGTCGTGGTCCGACTCCGCGGATCCGGCGGGACACCGCCCCAGCACGGGGGATGGCGCGAGATACCGACCGACGACTTGGCCTGAGGGCACACCTGACAGGTGCGTATCGCCGTAGCTGGGGCCGGAGCCGTAGGTAGCCGGATCGTAGAGTTCCTAGTCGGATCCGACGACGTGGAGTCCGTCGTCGTCATCCGAGGTCCGAGTGGCCGCAGACCGAGGGGCAGCTCGTTCCCCTTCGACGGAGCTCGGAGCAGCCCGAGGTTGGCTGCAGCGCCGAAAGTGCAGTACGCCGACGTCGGGGAGGCAGCCGAGCTCGGTGTCGAAGTGACCGTCGTCACAGCGCCGGAACTCTTGGAGTACTTCGTCCACCTTTCATTGGCCGAGTCGAGCCACGTCGTAACGCCTGTCGACGAACCGGACCTGCTTCGCCGCACGATGGCGATGGACGACCGCGCCCGGCAAAATGGGTGCGCCGTGGCGCTCGGGGCCGCCATGGCGCCGGGCTTGTCGTGCGTGCTTGCACGCTACTTATGCGGCGACGGAGGCAGCAGCTACCTGGGTGGATTCGACGTCGTGGAAGAGCTTCATGTAGCAAGTGCGGGCACCGGCGGGCCGACGTGCGCCCGGCGGCACCATACGGCGCTGGCGGCAATCTCCGTGGACTGGCAGGAAGGCTCCTGGAGGCGACGTCCGGGCGGGTCGGGCCGCGAGCTCGTGTGGTTCCCCGGGCCGGTCGGAGGCGCGGACTGTTATCGGGCCCACCTCGCCGACCCGATGCTCCTGGCTCCCGCATTCCCGTCCGCGAGACGAATCACAGCGAGGATCGAAGCGACCCGTCGAGACCGCCTGACATCCCCGCTGCCCATGCTCCGCAAGCCGCATCCCGAAGGCCTCACGGGCGCAGTGCGTGTCGAGATGAGAGGCTTCGTCGGCGCTGAAGCGGTAACCCGGATAGTCGGGTCTGCCGGCAGGCCTGCCGTGATAGCCGCAGCGGTCAGCGCAGTCGCCGCCCGGTGGGCTGCGCAAGGGCGGCTTGCGCGCACGGGGGTAGCCGGCCTCGCAGAAATGGTCGACGACCCAGCCGGATTCGCACGGGAGTTGGGCGACTACGGCGTGACGATTTCGGGATTCGTCGGGGGGGACGTCTGAGGGCTGATCGTTCGGAGCTCGGCGTTCGCCCCGAGCCAACGCCCGGAGCCAGGTCTTCTAGGGGCGCCGGAAACGTTGGTGCCAGCGCTTCTTCCAGTCAAGAGGGTCTATCACCGGAGTCGCCGAGATCGCACGGTTCAACAAACTCAACGCCGCGGTGGCCCGAAAGTCATCGGACCTAGCCGAAACAAGCGAAGCATAAAAGTTTCGAGCCTCCACAAGCGTCGACCTGTCACCTCCAGCGCTTGCCGAGAGGACTTCGGGGTCGGCCGGTCCTGCCTGCGCCATACTGTCCGCTTCGAGAGCCACAGCCTTGACCGGCAGGCGCAAAACGTCGAAGCGGCCCGGATCGCGCGCTGACAGGTACCCGGTGCTTTCGTTCGACGACTCCGACAGGGACGCTTCAGGGGACGGGGACGCTTCAGCAGACGGGAACGCTTCAGGGGACGGGGACGGCCGGGGCGTTGCGGGTTCCTGGGCTGCGGTCATCGACATGATGTCCACCACAATACGGTTACCTGACAGTTCCCGCCGCCAGGGGCTTCAGGCAAAACGCGGAACTGGAAGCCGGGAGATCCCGCTGAAGCCGTGCATGCCCCACTGGGCCAGATGGCGCCATGCAACCTGCTCACCGCTCATGGCAGCCTCTATCAGGTTCATCAGGAAGCTGTCGCCGGGGGCAACGGTGGTGGTGACCTGTCCGGTGCCGTTGCCGATGCCGCCGCAGATATCGACACGCCAGAAGTCTTCCGCGAGATGCTGCGAGATGCGCACCGTCACGGACCGTTGCGCTTCGAGGGTAACGACTTGCTCGGCTATCAGTTGTTCGTCCGACACGACGCTCTCCTGTCTCGTCGGCCAGCTTCGCTGACATCCGAGACTCTAGCGAGCCTGCCGGCACCCCTTTGACCACAGGCAACGCTCACCGGCGACTGGCACACCATTCCCACAGGGCCTCCCCTTCGCTTAGCGCCTGGCGAGCGCCTGGCCGGGTCCCGGGGCGGTAGTACTCGCCTCGCCGGCGACGGTCATGCCAGAAGCCGGGTGGCGGGACTTCGCTACCAGCGAGTGCTTCGCCAACGAGCCAGACGATCGTGTCGGCCCCCTGCGCCGGACTTCGAAGGAGAGGTCCTAGGCGGCTCATTCCGGCGAGCGCTCCCTGCAAGCCTTCTGTGTTCACCCACCCCGGATGCGTGCTGTAGCTCGACACTGCCGGGCCGAGGCGGCGCTGCCACTCGGATGCGAGCACCACCTGCGCACGCTTCGCTCGGGCGTAAGCCACAGTCCCCCGGTACTCGACCGGGCTCATCTCCAGTTGGGCCAGGTCGAATCGCTCCGTGTACATCCCACCAGATGACACCGTGACCAGAACCGACCTCCCCGGGCGTAGGCGAGGTACGAGAAGCTCCGTGAGGCGAAAAGGGGCTATCACGTGGGTGGCGACGGTGAGCTCGGTTCCGTCGGGCGCCTGGCGGTAGTCGCCGAAAAGGGCCCCGGCGTTATGTACGATCCCGTCCAGCACCGAAACCTCGTCGGACATGCGCTCGACCAGGTCGTCGACCTGGGAAGGGATCACGAGGTCTGCGACGACAAGGCGCGCGTTGCCGCCGGCTGATTCCACGCTCCTGGCTGTGGCAGCGAGTCGCTGCTCGTTGCGGCCCGTGAGCCACAGCTTCGCCCCGAGCATTCCGAGACCTGTCGCTACGGCGCGACCGATGCCCGACGAGGCGCCGGTAACCACGATTGTGCGACCGTCGAGTCGGTGCGGTTCGTGCCACCTGTCGCTTCGCCGACGCGCGTCGAAGCCGATCCGGGTGAAGCTCCCGACGATCGAGGCCTCCAGTACAGCGTCGGCGGCCGAGCTGAGGAGCCGACCGGCGCTTTGCATGAACGCAACGCTACCGATTAGCGCAGTAGTTTCGGTCAGGTGGTTGCTACCAGGCGCGCGGCGGGTGCCGCCATAGTGCCGTCGCAAGCTCGAGCAGGGGGTGGCGGCGCCGAAGCATTGCACCGGCGACGAAAGCCGAGCCACCGCCACAGGGGCCGCCACCGCCTCCTGAGGCGGGCGGCGCTGGGCTTGGCGGTGGCGGTGCTTCTCCTGGCCATCCTCGGGGCAGTCCTTTTCGCCGTGACCCCGTCGGCGAGAAGCGCACCGTCGAAAGTCGCGGCAATCCTCGCTGTGCACCACGCGCCGAGCGACAACGGAGTCGTGCCACAAAGGGTCGGCGCGGCCGTGCTGGCAACTGAGGACAGCAGGTTCTACAGTGATCCTGCTCTCGACCCGCAAGGAACCGTCCGCGCCGCCTGGGGTTTCGTGACCGCCAACCCCAATCTGGGTGGGGCAACGATCGAGGTCCAGCTTGCGAAGCTCCTCTACACGCCCGGCCGCTCCTCCCCTGCAGCGCTCGCCGAGCAGGTCGCCATGGCCTTCAAGCTCGACAACGACTTCACCAAACAGGAAATCCTGGCGATGTACCTGAACGCCGCCTACTTCGGGGATGGCTCCTACGGCATCACCGGCGCGGCGTTGCACTACTTCGGAAGGCCAGCGGCGCAGCTGACCTGGGGTCAAGCTGCTCTCCTCGCCGGCCTCCTGCAGGCCCCATCCGCC
>JAKAZH010000035.1 GCA_021815935.1 Actinomycetes bacterium | reverse complement strand
CTCCGAGACGGTCGGCCACGTAGCCGACGAGCACCTGGGCGAAGAAGCTGAACTCGTCGGGGCTGAGGTCGTAGCGGTTCTGCCACTGGTTGATCGCGGCGAAGAACTGGGTGATCTCCGATGTGAACGCCTGGTGGGGGTCGAACACGGCTCTGACCATCTCGTCGAGCTGTTCAGGGCTGCAGCCGGTCACGTCGGTACCGCCGAGTTGGCGTAGCGCGTCGAGGAGCGAACGGAGGCGGCCGAGCGACACGTCGCGCACCTCGTCGATCCGGTTGAGGACACCCTCGACCGCGTCGTGGACCTCTTGGCCGGCACGGGTGATCAGGTAGCGGTTCCGGCGCCGGTAGTAGTCGGCCAGGCTCGACGGTGTACCGGTTACCGACGACACGGTCAGGTTCCCCCACTTGCGGAGGCTTTCGAGCCGAGCCGGCACCACGCCGTCGGGGAGTATCACCCCGACTGCACCGAGGCGTTGCTCCACCTCCTCCGGGGTGAAGTCGGAGAAGAAAGTCCCGGCGAACACCGCCATGATTTGACGGTAGTCCTGCCACTCGTCGACGGTTACGTATCGAAAAAGTAGCCGCCCTGATGCGGCGTCGGCCTCCTCCACCCGGACGTTCTCGTCGGGTCCGCCCGGGCCGCTCATGTCGAAGAAGTCCTCGACGCCCCGTCCCACCGGCTGTGTTCGAGCACGACCACCCCGAGAGACGCGTCGCGCACGACTTCGATGATCGCCAATTCGGGTACGGTCGCAAAGGTTCCCCAGAGCCGTTCGCTCGTGGCGATGAAGTCGAGATCGAGCTCAACCAGCAGGCCGAAAAGCTTGGGGTGGTTGTCCTCCGACACCTTGGCGAACGCGTCGTCTAGCAGCAGGAAGCGCGGTGCCTCAGGGCCGGCTTCGCCGAGCGAGTCGCACGAGGCGGCAACTGCGGCGAAAAGCGGTAGGTAACTGACTATCTTTTTCTCCCCTTCCGACAACGGCGTCCTTCGCGTCAGTCGCTCGTCGGGTCGGCCGGGTCGTTTCAAAAGCAGCGTCATCTCGTACCAAGACCTGTAGTCGAGGATGCTGCTGACAAGATCGGCGTAGGACACATCAGGGCCCTCGCGACGCGCATAGTCGAGTTGGGAGGAGATAACCTCGCGCAGGCGGGAGTCCTCGTCCGCGGTGCGCAGGTCCGGCTGCTTGGCGAGCAGGGTGACCATCTCCGAGCGCTGCGGGTCGAGTCCGTCCCGGCGCCGCCAGCGTATGGACACACCGATGCCGTGGGCGGTCGTGACGGCGTCAAGCCGGCGGTTCATGCGTGCGACCAGATCGCCGGCGGCGTGAAGCTTGTCGGCGACCTCGCGGGCGACGAGCCCCTGCAAGAGGTTGCGTAACGCTCCATCCTGCTCGGCGGAAAGCAGAGCGGACAGCTCCGAGCGCCGGGCCTGCACGATCGAGACAGCGTCGGACAGAGGAAGGCGGCCCTCGGGCCCGTTGATCTCGACGGTCATCGGGAGAGACTCGTCGGGTTGGCGGTCCTCGGCGTCCCAGCCTGCGCCGAGCGAATCACGCCGCTGTCGTAGGGACTGGCGCACCCCGTCGGCCGCCACATCGCGACCCTCACCCGCCGCTTGGGCTCGAATCCTCGCCGCCAGCTCCTGCAGTCCGGCGACAGACTCCTCGACCGGGGCGGCAGCCCAAGAAGGATCGGCGGCGACAGACGCCGCGAGACCAGGCACGGCCAAGGTCCGACGTAGCTGCGGGAGCGCCCCGAGCGCCCTTCGTTCGTCGTCGGCGGCTGCCGCGGACTGACTATCGACTTCGCTGGCGGCCCGGGCCTTGACCTCGGTGCGCTCGAGGAGCGTCTTGCGCGCCGCGACCAGTTCCTTGTCAGTAGCTTCGAGTTCGCCCTCCCGAGAGCGGACCTGGCCCTGTATCTCCTCGAAGGCCGCACCGAATTGTTCCTCCAGTGTGGCCAGGCGGGTGCTGAGCCGCTCGAGCTCGTCCTTAGTGGCGGCGACTTCCTTCTCCCCCGACGAGGCGGCGGCGAAATTCTCGGTCCAGCGGTCAGCTGCTCGGACCCAGTCCGCGACGGATCGGAGCAACGTCCTGACAGCGTTCCCTGTCCGATCCGCCGCGGCGATCGCCGCTGCAATCGAAGCCTCGATCCGCCGAAGGGCGTCTTCGTCGGCGACCAGGCCGAGGTTGGCGGCAACCCGCCGGCTTTTGTCAACTGCCTCGGCGTGGGCGTCGTCGGCGAGTCGTCGGGCGCCGGCCGTTGCAGCGGCGACCACCTCCGCTGCCTGCGCCGCTTCCAGCCCCATCCGCAGAGCTAGCACAGCGGTATCGACTGCTTCGCCGGTCGGGAACGCGAAGCGGTGCGCCACGGCGACATCACGACGGGTAGACGCCACAGCGAGCTCGTGCTCCAGGACAGCAAGGGCTTCCCGCTCCGCCTCAAGGCGCAGCCGTGCCTCGGTCCTGAGACGTTCGAGGCGATCCCTCCTGGCGGACAGCCCGATGTGCTCGGCCTGATTCTTGCGATGCCGTCCGGTGAGGACGCCGGTCCGGAACCGCCCGTCCAAGGTGACGACCGTAACCCCGCCCCGCTCGAGGTCGGACGGTTCCGTCGATACCGACTCCAAAACCCGGCGTACTACGGGGTCAGCGCCTTCTACCGCCACCAGGTGCCGGCTCAGCGGCTCCGCAGCGATAGCCATCGGCGACGCCAGGAGGGTGCCCTCTTCGAGGACGAGCGTCCCGTCGGAGAGGACCTCGGCCGTTAGGAGGCCGCCGGCCTCCATGGCTGCCTCGATCGCCGCCCGGGTCTGCGCGTCGATGCCCTCGACGAAGTCGACCTGCTCGGCCAGCACCGGACCCCGGTGCGGCCGCTGCCACGGCTGCGCGGGTGGTTCGGGAAGCGATATCGCTTCGAGGCCGGCCAACTCCGCTGCCGCATCGTCGACCACCGTCCGGCGCTGGTCGACTGCCGCATCGGCCGCTGCGACCACCCGCTCGCGATGGACTACCAGGCGATCGACCTCCAACTGCAACGCGGTTCGAACCTCGACCCTGCGACCCGCTAGGTCGGACTCCAAATCGACGACGGCGGGCGGCGACAGCTGCGACGTGGCCATTTCGACGGCGAGATCGCTCGTCCAGGCAGACAAGGATTGACGCCACTCGGTCGTGGCGCCGCTCAGCCCCCTCGTGCGTTCGGTCAGCGCGTCCCGACGTAGCTGGAGCTCCCTCTCGGCCGCCTCGAAGTCGCGGGTGGCCGCGGCGAGCTCGTTGGCGGCCGCGGCCACCAACCGGAGCTCATAGCGAACCTCCTCGACGTCCCCGCGACGGTGATGCGCAGCGGCACGTACCTCGGACAGACGGCCGGTCAGCGCATCGCCAGAAACCTCGCGGGGGGCCTCCAAGTCGCTCTGTTCGTCGAGTCGGTAGGTGTCGAGGGCCAAAAGGTCCGGGGCGGCGATGCTGAGCCCGGCGGAGAGTGCCTCGTCCGACAGCTCACGAAGCGCCGACCCCAGGTCTTTATGGTCCTGGCGCGAGGCCCGCCCTGTGTGGACGAGCTCCTGTCGGGATCTCTCCTCGTTGGCGCGTCGGCGCTCGAGCTCGCGCTCGGCGGCTTTGCACGTCGCGGCTTGACCTTTTACATGATCGCGGAGGTCGTCGAGCTGGGCGCCCTCCTGGTATGCGGGAAGGTCGCGAAGGCCCTGGAGCTCTACTCGCAGGTCCCGTCCCCGGGCGTCGAGTGTCTCGACCCGGAGTGCGGCAGCGTCCAGAACCTTCTCCTCCTCCCGTAGCTCCGCTCTGCTCCTGGCGAGGGTGCGGCGGCTGTGCTCTACTTCGGCTACCAGAGCGGATGCGTTTTCGGCCCTGCGCCGCAGCTCCGAGCGGCAGTAGTCGCTGTAAACCTCCTGCAGGGCCGAGAGCGTGTCAGCCGTTCGGGCGAGATCGCTGACGTTGCGGCGGTGCTCTTCGAGGTCGTCGAGGGGCTGGGCGGCGTCGGCGAGCGCCGCCTCGGACAGCTCCGGGAGTGCATCGTGGAGGTAGGAAGGGAGCTCCTGGTCGATCCGGTCGCCCACTCGGGGGCTGCGCACTACGTGGAGCAGCCGGATGTGCTGGTCGATCTCCGCTCCCCCGAAGAGCCTGCGGCGGACCTCCTCGCGATAGGCCTTCCTGTCCTCTTGGCGGAAAACGGCGTCAGGTCCGACCACCACCCGCAAGCCCTCGGCGCTCAGGGGGCGGCTGTCCTGCACGAGGTCGAGGTCGATACCGGGGCGCATCGGCGTGATCCACCACCAGGTCGTGACCGTATCCGAGGACCGGTTCGCCCGGATCCCGCATCCACAGGTGAGATAGTCGTCGCCCATCGCGAACTCGACCCACAGGTATCCGATCGGCTGCGGGTCGTCGCGCCCGGACAGCATCCACGACTTGAGGACCCCGGACTGCTCGCCGGCCGCGTCGATACGGCGGGTGTCGCCATCGAGGAGGAACGGCAGGAGCATGTTCATCGCCGTCGACTTGCCCGAACCGTTGACGCCGCGTAGCAGAAGCCGCCCGCCGGCGAAGGAGAGAACCTCGTTGGCGTACTGGTAGACGTTCAAGATGCCCGCCCGGCTCAGTCTCCAGCGCTCTGCCATCCGAACAGCCTAAATGGTGATCGTCGAGCAGCAGGTTGTAGGTGAGCACAACCCGGTGCCCCGAGGTGACGGGCTTCACCCGGTGTCGGCAGTCCCTGTAGAACGCCACGAACGACAGGACCTTCTTCGATCTCCGGTACTTCGCAGTCTCGCCGTGGTGGCAGACTCCCAGCGACCCACCCGTGAAGCTCGAAGGCAGGCCCACAACGAGCGAGGCGACCATGTCGTCTGTCTTCTCGGAGTCCTGGCGGGAACGAAGACCTGGCCCGGCGCGTAGACGAGCATCGAGTGGAGCTCCACGTTCAGCGTGCTACCAGACGGAGAGCCGAGGTCCCGAGCCAGACGCTCGAGGACCGCCAGCAACGTCTGGTCGAAGCGTGCTTGTCGATCATAACCCTGCTCTTGGGGACCTCACGAGTTCTCCAACCCTCGGTCGACGAGCGTCTGCTCCCCCTGCCCGTAGCGAGCCGGTCGACTGATGAGACACAGCTCCTTCGCCTGCGCCTGGGATAACGGCAAACTGATGGGCCCGACCCCTCGCACCTCCAGGTGCAGATCACGGACAGGAGCAGTCCGCGCCGCGCTGAACGTCCCAGCCACTGCGTTCCCGGCGAGCAGGCCGGCGAGCAGGCCGGCGAGGCGATCGCGAGCGGAATCAACCATGGCTCGTTGGCGTAGGGAAGCCTCAACAGCGAGAAGACTATTCATCGCGCGTCCCGAGCACAGATTGATACGTTATACAGCTATAGGATGTATAACGTATCAATCATTTTCGAACCACCACTCCAGGCGGCAAGGCGAGGTGGTGTTCGGATCCACAGCGGGCGATTGTCATCGAAAGGCTCCGCACCGCTGGGGTCTTGGACCTTCCGGGGGCGGAGATGAGCTGGTGATCAGCCACCCACCCCCTCCTTGACGAGGTCACGGCGAGTTCTCACAGTTGTTGATTCGCCGCCTGAGGTTCGCCCGGCGCCGGCGACCGTCGGACTGCCACTTGACCTTGAAGCTGGGTTCAAGGTTTACGCTTCGAGACATGTCGGGTCTTCGAGTCGCCGAGCTGGCCGAAAGACCGGAGTGGCACCGTCGAAGGTGCGGTTCCACGAGCGGGTCGGGCTGTTGTCCCCGGCCCACCGAGCATCTAACGGCTACCGCCAGTTCGACCCATCGGCTTTGGAGGAGCTGGCGTTCATCAACCGGGCCAAGGGCATCGGGATGACCTTGGAGGAGATCGCCGAACTGCAGGCCGCCTCGCCAAACAGCGAATGCCAGGTACTCCAGGCCCGGCGGCGGGCCTTCGTGTTCGACCGCATCGACGAGGTGCGGGGGCAGCTCGGAGAGTTCACGGCATTCGAGCAGCAACTCCGCACCGCGTCGAGTCGTCTCTCGGCCCGGGACCCCAGGCCCGAGCGCTGCGGAAAGGGATGCGGCTGCGAGGTCGACATTGACGTTCGTTCCGACGCTGCGACGCTGAACCCGCAGCCGTGGGGCTGCTCGCAAGAAGCCGCCGAGCTCGGCGTCCGGATCGCCGAATGGCGAGCGCTGGCCTCGGTCGCAACCTCGCTCGAACGTATCGGCCGCTCCGAGCGATCGATGACCCCGGTCTGGGCGGGGTGCTGGTGATTGCCTTCCCGTTGGTGGTCTGGGCCGTCGGCCGTGCGCTGACCGCGGTGGCAGCCCGAACGACACCGGCCGACGGCGCACGGCTGTACCTGGCCGGCCGGGTCGATCGGCTGCGAATCGATGCCTTCGTCGCCTACCCGACCTGCCGCGGCAACGTCGCCTGCGAGCCAGCGATCACTGTCGGCTGAGGTGGTTCAGCTCGTACAGCGCGTCCGCTCGTTCGTCGGAGCCTACCCCGAGCTCATCAGCGTTCTGGCCGCCGCGGTCATCGGTCTCGCCGTGCATTCGCCGCTGAGGTGGTTGGACTCGCACCAGGGAATCGACGTGCTTCTGGCCGTCTTGGTCTTCGCCACCGCGCTGACCATCGAGCCGGCCTCGCTGCGGCGGCTGGGACGGACGTGGCGAGTGCTCTTGGCCGCCGTCGGAACCGGGATCGTCGTGCTTCCCGTCCTGTCGTGGGCGGCGTCGCGGCTGGTGTCGGCCGGGTCGCTTCGCGACGGCGTCATGGTCGCCGGGCTGGCGCCCTGCGAGATCGCCTCGGTCGCCACGACCGCCATGGCCGGCGGAGAGGCCGGCCTCTCCGCCGGAGTCCTCGTCGGGTCCACCGTGGCGACGCTCGCGGTAGCCGGGCCCATCCTGACCTTCGAAGCCGGTCACGCTGACGTCCACCCCGCCGGCATCATCGTCAACCTTGCCCTCGTCGTCGCGCTCCCACTGGCCGCCGGCATCGCGGTTCGAGGCCTCACTCCCCTCGGTGACCGAGCCGATCGAGTAGCCAACGTCACAGCCATCGCCGCGGTGGCCGCGCTGGTGGCGTTGATCGCCGCCGAGGTGCACCTCTCCGCTCCGTACCTTCGCGTCGCGATAGCCCTGGTGGTCTTTCTCGCCTCTTCTGCTGTCGTCGGCCGACTCCTCGGGGTCCGCTCCCACCAAAGAGCGGGCCGAGCGCTCCTCCTCACAACCTCCATGCGCGACTTCGCCATCGCCGCCGACCTTGCCGTCGCCGCGTTCGGCCCGGCCGCGGCGGCACCCCTCGGCCTCTACGGGATCCTCGTCCTGGTCTGGGGCACTGCCGCGGCGGGGACGTTTCGTCGACACAAATCCTGAGGACGTGCTGAGCAGCCCGGGGGCCATCGAAACCTTCGCTTGGACCATGGACCGGGGCACCATGTCTGAAGTTCCCTCATCGAGACCACCAACACCCAACGCAGGCTCGTTCGAGGTTGGCGACCTCCCTTGTTACCCGCTCCGGGCCTCCAGTCGGCTCCCGAAAAGCCTTCGGCCACTTGCCATCGGAGCCGCCTACTTCTTCACCAGCTCGACCAGCTTCGCCAACCCTGCCAATACCGTCGGGCGTATTTTCTCCAACACCTTCGCAGGCATGGCCCCCTCGTCGGCACCGGTGTACATCGGGGCACAAGTAATGGGAGCGGGCGCGGCGGTCCTGGTCATCGAGACGCTGCACCCCGATGTCGCGCATGACGATCGGCAGTCCTAGTTCTTCCCCGCCGTTGCGTGGCGCGGCAACCAACGCCTCCGCCCGGGCGAGCGGTTAGAGGTACCGGACAGCGGGCAAGTCCACGCCTCGCGCTTCATCCTCTGCCTGGGAGCGTGTCCGCTATTCGCTGTGGCCCACCGCGTTTAGCCGAACACCCGGAGGTCGGGACATCACATGACGATCGCCTCGCGACCAGAAAGCGCACGACCTTGCCGTCCGGGGCCATGGTCCGCAATTGGTTTGATCGCCGCCTGGCCATAGCCGTTGCGCCCGCGCCTTTCGCCGCGTCGCATGATCGCCGCGAACCCCACTGCCTGACATTGAGCCGACAGCACCGAGCGGCCCCTCTATGTGCAGCGCGGGCTCGACGGCGACATCTCCGGCAAAATCGTCGTCGCCGACGACCTTGTCCGCGTCGACCTCCCCATCGGTACCTAAACCGCGTGCTCATCGACGCCGGCTACCTCGAACTCGACCCACCCGTCCCCTGGTGGGATGGACGCACGCTCCGCTTTGGCTTCCCGCCCCGATGAACCTCAACCCAACCATCTGAACGGGCCCTCCCGAGGATCGAAGTTCGCGTGTGACTAGGGGAGTTAAGTAGCTGGTACTGATGCGCCCAGCGTCAGGGATATTTACGATGGCCAAGCTGGGGTCAGCATCACCGGCGACGAAATCCGAATACGACTGAAGGAACGAGGCTTTCATGAGCACTCCAAAAACGGTGCGGACTCCTCGGTCCCCGATGGCCGTGATCGGACTCATAGGAAATGTGCCTGGCGGTCTCCTGCTCGAAAGCGCCGTTCCCGCTACTGCTTTAGCAGTTTCGGCCTCCCCAAAGACCTTGAAGGCAGGAAATCCGCCTACTCCCCCGACGCACCCTACGCCTGTCGCGAGGACCGAACCGCCACCAGCATTTCGCTTAGCACGCGGAACAGCGACAGCGACGACAGCCCATGACCCACTGTCGGTTGACCTGGTAGCCTCCGTTTGCAGCGCAGACGTGCTCTCGGCTTCGTGGCCGCTCACCCCGAAGACACCCGGGCGCGTCGGTCACACAATCGCGACGCGTCCCGAGACTGTGATGCCGAAGGGTTCACGGGTTCAACAAGACGTGAGCGACCTTTCCACTTGGAATCAGATGACGCCGTCGGACGTCGAGCGGGGCCTTGACATCTCGCAACGCCCGTCTGGTTCTGGGGCACTCGAAATCGGCCTCGCCTCGACTGGCGCGCCGCGCCCAGAGACACTGACACCTACGTCGGTGGCGCAGCGAAACACGGCGCGCGAGACGGCCTTTGTCTACGACGCGCCCACGGTCACCGATGCCAAAGGGGCGACGGTTCCGGCCCAATTCGCGGTTTCTGGCGACAACGTCTCGATCGTGGTGCAGGACGCGAAGGCAACCTATTCACTTCATTTCGACTCTTACATCCAGACCGGCAAGGTTCTCGCCGGCGACCCTGTTTCCGGCTGCCAGTACGGCTGGGCCGTCTCCTTGTCCCACGATGGTCGCCGGGCCGTCGTCGCTGCCGACGCCTTGTGTCAATCCAACACCATCCAGTCGGCGTGCCCGACTAGTCGGATCTACGACAAGAACTCTTGTGCCTGGCAGTATCCCGAAATGCCACCGTTTTCGCTGCCTGGTGCCAAACCACCTGCCCTCATCGCATGATCAACATGCCACGGGTTTCGCGTTCGGCGCTCCGAACTGGTCTGGCCACGTCACGGGTCGGCGCGGTCCTCCTCGCTCTGTCAATGGTGGCGGCCACAGTCGGAGGGGTGACAGAGGGGGCATCTTTCAGGCCAAATCCTGTGACAGCTCCGGCCCCGACGCGGACAGCAGTATTGCCGAGCTCTGCCTCTGCCCGGCGTGCGTCTCTCGAAGCCGACCTCCACGCGCTGGCTCTCGCCTCCGCCGGCCGGTCATCCGACTTCCGGACCGGTCCCGACGGCGAGCTGGCGCAGACCGGCAACGGCCTGGCGGTGACCGTCGCCGCCGGGGGCGCGCTCTCGGTGCGCGACGCTTTGTCTCCTGCGGCAACGCAATGGAACCTGCGACCTGTCGGGATCGGCCGACGACAGGCAGTCGCGCCGCTGACTCCGACCGGGTCGCTGCGCACTCGGGGCAATCTGGTGTCGGAGGCGCTCGGATCAGTTTCCACGTGGGACCGAACCAGCAGCACAAACGTCGAGCAAGGATTCACCGTTGCAACCAGGCCGACCGGCTTAGGGTCGCTCCACATCGACCTGCGCTCGTCCGGTCGGTTGTCCGCAGTCCTGACCAGCGCCACCTCCATCAGCCTGCGAGGCCGACACGGAGTCACCACCTTCGTCTACGGGGGCCTGCGGGTGACCGACGCCCGAAACCGCCCGCTTCCGGCCCACTTCGCCCTGTCGGGCAACGTCATCGAGATCGTGATCGACGATGCGGGGGCCAGCTATCCACTGTCCGTCGATCCCTACATCCAGCAGGGGGAGTTCAGCGCCACGAATGCAAACACTGGCGATCAATTCGGACAGGTGGTCAGCCTCGACTCGAGTGCCACTTCGGCCGTGGTCGGCGCCCCCGGCTACTGCGACGGGTTGGCGTCAGGGGACTCTTGTGGGGGCAGTATTTACATCTTCGACTACAACGCGGCCACCTCGACGTGGGTGCAGACCGTCCAGTTCAACGGTGACCAGTCAACGGGCAGCGGCAACCTTGCCTCCGAACTCGGCGACAGTGTGGCCATGTCGGGTGACGGGGCGACGGTCGCTGCCCCCGAATCAATTCTCGCAAGCGACGGCACGTGGTCGGTCGAGATCCTGATCTACAAGCTCGTCAGCGGAACCTGGGAGTTCTCCGGCTTGGCGGAACGCGTGCGCGGCACCGCAAAGGTCGATAGCAACATCAATTCGGACGCGGCGCCGATCTTTCCCGTAAGTTTGGACGACGCCGGGGACGTGTTGGCGTTCGGGGATTTCCCCTTCACCTTCCCGCCCCCCGCTTCCGCTATCGAAACGATCAGCGGCACCGTCGATATCTTCGATACTGCCACTGAAATCCCGCCTGCCGACTATGCAGAGACAGCCTTCGTCGACGACCCCTTCGTCGACCCGAACCCCTGTTCTGGAACCAGTTGCTCCGCCACGTTCTTCGACTCAGCGTTCGGCAATGCCGTCGCCTTGTCGGGGGACGGTCACCACCTGCTCGTCGACGAGTCCCACGAGTCGGGGGGCGTCGGGCTGTCGACCACCGGCGCCACGTCGGTCTACGCTTTCGACGACTCTGTCAGCTCGGGGAGTCCCTGGGGGTCACCCCCAGACCTCCTCACCGGCAGCGACGTTCCCCCCCTTGGATCCAGCGCCATCTCAGATGATTTTGGTGCCGCTTTGGCCCTCGACGCCGACGGCTCGACGGCAGTGATCGGTGACCCGAACCAGTTCTCCGGTTCCGGAGCCGCCTACGTGTTCACCGACGCAGGCGGGGGCGTCTACAACCAGAAGGCCGAGCTCATCGACGCGCAATCGACGACCGGCGCCCCAGCGGGCCTCCAACTCGGGGGGGGGACGGCGGTCTCGAACGCCCAACTGGGGGCAACGGTCGCGGTGTCTAGCACCGGGGACGTCGTGGCTGCAGGGGCGCCGTCGGTCGGCCTGCCCTCCTTGACCAACGGCTTCCCGGAGGAGCTTGCGGCCAACGACCCGGGGCAGGTCGACATCTTCGAAGCCCCCGTGGGCGGATGGGACGGCGACCAGAACCAGAACCAGACGCTCACCCCGAGTGACGGGCAGGACGGTGACAGTTTCGGCGCCGGACTGGCAATCGCAGCATCAGGGCTAAGGGTCATGGTTGGCGCCCCGAACCTCTTCGCTACGGGCATCCCCCCCGGGGCGGCGTACTCCTTCGACCTCGCCGCGCCGACCACCACCACTCTCACCACGGCAGGTGTTCCTGGCGTCCCGAGCGGTGGAGTGCAGGCAACGACCGGCCAGTCGATCACGCTAACCGCCACCGTCACCCCCACTCCGACCAACGGGGGACAGGTCGCCTTCGCCGAAGACGGGCAGCTGGTGACCGGGTGTGACGCCGTCCCCGTCGATGGTTCTGGAGTGGCGACCTGTACGGTGCCTGCGTTCACCAACACCACCGAGAGCCTGGGTGGCATTCCCCAGAGCTTCAACGCGCTCTATGGCGGTACCGCCGAATTCGACAAGTCGACCTCCGACGGCCTGGACGTAACGGTGGTCCCGCCGCTCACTATCGACACCACCCAGTTGCCCCACGTGTCGGCCAGCGGCGCGATCGCTCTAACGCTCAACGCGAGCGGGGGGGTCGGGCAGTACACCTGGAGTCTCGACAGCGGGTCAACCCTGCCCGGCACGTTGAAGGTTTTCAGCGACGGCGAGATCGCCGGCCAAGCTCCTGCCGGCACATACACCTTCACCATTGACGTCACCGACCAGTCCCCTGCCCCACAGACAGTCACCCAGGACCTAGC
>JAKAZH010000034.1 GCA_021815935.1 Actinomycetes bacterium | reverse complement strand
ATCCGCCGGACGGTACACCTACGACCAGAACGTCGGCGGACGTGACCGCCTCCTCGAGGTCGCTGGTGGAACGCAGACGGCGTGGCAGGGTCACGCCGGGGAGGTAGGCGCCGTTCGTGTGTCCGTCGGTGATCTCGTTCGCGAGAGATGCGTTGCGAGCCCACAGCAGTGTCGGATGGGAGGCGGCGCTGAGACTTGCGACCGTTGTCCCCCACGAGCCGGCCCCGAGAACTGTCACCCTCATCGTGATAGCTACCCCTTTTGCTCGCTCCCGTGTAACCGCCGGTTGGTAACTAGCGGACGCCGACGCGACGGATGAAGAGGCTGCGGGAACGCTTTGACGGCGGCGCGTGATCGGATGTCACTGGCTGGGGGTAGGGTAGTCGAGATGGCAGACAGCAGGCGGTTCAGCTCCGATGCTATGGAGTACATGAGCTCGCTTTACGGCGCTGCGTTGCGCATGACGCGCAACCCTGCCGACGCTGAGGATCTCGTGCAGGAAACCTATCTGAAGGCGTTCAGGGCCTACGGCTCGTTCGAGGAGGGAACGAACCTCAAGGCATGGCTGTACCGCATCCTCACGAACACTTTCATCAACACCTACAGGGCGCGACGTCGTCGACCCGAGCAGACCGAGCTGGACGAGGGAGAAGATCTGTACCTTTTCCGTCGTCTCGGCGGACTTGAAGCTGTCGCGGCCGGCCGTAGCGCCGAGGAGGAAGTTCTCGAGCACTTCACCGAGTCGGAGGTCAAGGAAGCGGTCGAGATGCTGCCCGAACAGTTTCGTATAGCGGTGCTCCTCGCAGACGTCGAGGGCTTCTCCTACAAGGAGATAGCCGAGATCCTGGACGTGCCGATCGGAACAGTGATGAGCCGCCTGCACCGGGGAAGAAAAGCCCTGGAGAAGATGTTGCACGAATTCGGAGTAGCAAGAGGTCTCGTGGCGAGTTCCTCGGAAGCTCCGGCGTAGTTGCGGATTTGAAGGCTGCAACTTCCGGGATTTTCACATTCGTTCGAGTCATCATCGAGGCGGTCAGGCATCCACATGGACCAGGGAGAAAGTAACTTCAACGTGGAGGATCTCTACAGGCCGTCCGATTGCGAAGACGCCCTGCACAGGTTGTACCACTACCTCGACGGGGAACTTACCAGCGAACGCAAGACCGCCATATCGAGGCATCTTTCCGACTGCGGGCCCTGCCTAGCGGCATTCGACTTCGAAGCCGAGCTCAAAGCCGTCGTCGGTCGCTCCTGCCGGGAGCACGCGCCGAGGGGTCTCAAGGACAGGATCGCTGCGGCGATCGCGGAGGCATCCGAATCGGCCCCTGGGACCGTATAGGGGTGGACCGTTGAAACTGGCATCGATACCCGACACAGCC
This sequence comes from Actinomycetes bacterium, assembly GCA_021815935.1. The sequence continues at coordinate 10,909 of JAKAZH010000034.1, read as the reverse complement.
AAGGTTGGGAGGAAACTATGAGCGAGCGTTCTCTAAGTGGGCACACGATGAGCGGCAGCGAGCGACCGTCCCGTGCGTTCGCCAAGAACCGCACCTGCCGGGAACCCGGCTGTAACACCAAGCTGTCGATTTACAACAGCGGCAAGTTCTGCCACAGGCACGAGCCGATGGTCGTCCCTCGAACCCGAGGTCGAAAGATCGCCTGACGGGGCTTGTCTACTCTGTTTGCAGTCGGGAGAGCAGTTTCTGCTGTTCGTTGCGGCAAGGTCGAGCGGACTTCTTCGTCTCGGCGGGTACGATGCCTTATGGCGAGGAGCACCGAGTGCCGGAGCTGATCGGTTGGGATACCGCCCGCGGCGTAGCGAAAAGGATTGCTGAGCGCGAGAAACCCCTGAGCGACTACGAGAGGCGGTCCCTCGAGGCGGACTTCGAGGAGATGACCGAACGGGCGGAGCGCTTGGTCGAGGCCGAAACGGGTCTCGTGTCCCTCGCGGGGCCTGCAAGGGCGCGTGTCACCGACCGCTCCCAGTGGGTGGACGTGAACGTGGCCTCGTTCGAAAGGCTCCTTCGGCCGGTGGCCGCGAAGCTCGCGGCGCGCATGGATGGCGGTGGACGTCGCCTGAGGCCGGTCGGCGTCACGCGGCAGATGTCGGGAGCGGAGCTCGGGTTGATCCTCGGCTGGCTCTCCGGAAGGGTGCTCGGCCAGTACGACCAGCTGCTCATCGAAGACGAAGCGCCCGAGGAGCAGGACATCGTGTACTACGTCGGCACGAACGTGGTCCAGGTCGAGCGACGCTACGGGTTCGCCCCGAGCGAGTTCCGGCTGTGGCTGGCGTTGCACGAGGTCACGCATCGGGCGCAGTTCACGGGCGTGCCGTGGCTTCGCGACCATTTCTTGGCGATGGTGGACAGGACGCTCGACGGGATAGACATCGATCCCCGCCAGTTGGCCGCTGCGCTGCAGCGCGCAGCGCAAAGCTTCAGGTCCGGCCGTAACCCTCTCGAGGAGGGAGGCCTCCTGACGCTGCTCGCAGGACCGGAACAGTACGAGGCGATCCTTGCGGTCGGTGCACTGATGAGCCTTCTCGAAGGTCATGGCGACGTCACGATGGACCGGGCGGGAGCTGAACTGATCCCAAGCGCACCCCTGTTCAGTTCGACGCTTCACGCGAGGCGCCGCCAGCGGGGACTAGGCAAGGTGCTGTCGGTCGTCATAGGCCTGGACGCGAAGATGCGTCAGTACCAACAAGGAGAGGACTTCATCGCAGCGGTCGAGGCCGACGGCGGCCCTGCGCTTCTTTCAAAAGTCTGGGACGGACCGGAGTGGCTTCCGGACTGGGAGGAGATTCGCGGCCCCGAACGTTGGATCTCCCGGGTGCGAGCAGCGGAGCGCGAGGCTGTCGCCACTTGAGCGAGCCGGCCGAGCAGGGACGGCTAGCCGTCGCTTTGCTGTCCCGGTGCCGTTTCCCCGAGCCGAGCGAAGGACCGGTCGCTCTGGCTGTATCGGGAGGCCCCGACTCGACCGCTCTCATGATCCTTGCGCGAACCAGGGGCCTGCACGGGGTTGCCGTGCATGTCGATCACGGTCTGCGGGACGGCTCTGCCGAGGAGGCCCGCGTCGTCGCTGCGTCCGCGACCGCTCTCGGCTTCTCCTTCGAGTCGAGGCGGGTCACTGTCCCCGAAGGCCCTGACCTCGAAGCGCGGGCGAGAAAGGCGCGCTACGAGGTCCTCCCACCGTGCGTGCTTACCGGCCATACTATGGACGACCAGGCGGAGACCGTCCTTCTCAACGTTCTACGCGGCGCTGCCCTCGGCGGCCTCAGGGGCATGCGCTACGAGCTTCGCAGGCAGGGAGGTGGGCGGGTTCTGCGGCCCCTGCTCGGTCTTCGCCGGAGCGAGACGGAGCAGCTCTGCAAGATCGCCGGACTTCGCCTGGTCTGCGACCCGTCCAACTCGGATCCGAGGTTCCGTAGAAACCGCCTGCGTGCTGAGGGTCTCCCGCTCCTTTCCGAGATCGCAGGTCGGGACTTGACGCCCGTCCTCGCCCGGCAGGCGGCGATCATCGACGAGGAAGTGGCCCTGCTCGACGATTTGGCGGCGAAACTCGACGCTACGTCGACGGCAGAGCTCCTGCAGGCTCCTCCGGCGATAGCCCGCCGGGCTTTGCGCCTGTGGTTGCGAGGGGCCGGCGCAAACGGGCAGGATCAACAAGGTGAACAGCATCCGCCGTCGTCGGCCGAGCTCGAAAGGGTTATGGAAGTGGTGAGCGGACTTCGGCGCGCATGTCAGATCTCCGGCGGGCGCAGCGTTCGGCGTAGCCGAGGGCGTCTACACGTCGAGACTCTCGAAGGTGCCCGGCCGTGAGCGGGGCCGAGTCACTGTCGGCAGAACCCGGGGCTTTCGAAAACGCTGTCTATACACGCAGCGAAGACCGGCATCTCGGACCGGTGATCGTGTCAGCGGAGGCGCTGCAAGGGCGGATCAGGGAGCTGGGCGCCGCCATAGCGAGGGACTACGCCGGACGGGTGCCGCTTCTCGTAGGGGTGCTGAAAGGGGCGTGCTTCTTTCTCGCCGACCTTGCACGCGCTATCGAGCTGCCCGTCGAGATCGACTTCATGGCTGTGTCGTCGTACGGCAACTCGACCCGGACGAGTGGCGTCGTCAGGATCGTCAAGGACCTCGACGCTGAGCTGAGCGGCCGACACGTCCTGATCGTCGAGGACATCGTCGACTCGGGGCTCACGCTGTCGTATCTGAAGCGCAATCTTGCTGCACGTCACCCCGCCAGCCTTGAGGTCGTAGCGCTCCTCGTGAAGAAAGGCCTGCAGCCAGTCGACCTGCAACTGAGATACGAGGGTTTCGAAATCCCGCCCGACTTCGTGATCGGCTACGGCCTGGACGTTGCTGAGCGCTACCGCAACCTGCCATACCTTGCGACGTATGTCGAGGACTGAGTCGAGGACTGAGTCCGGCCCGGCTCTACTCGGCCGGGCCAGACCGCCGACGGTCGACCTCGCTCGTATAGAAGCGGCCGTCAGGGAGATACTGGAAGCGGTCGGGGAGGACCCCGGCCGTGACGGGCTCATCGGGACGCCGGCCCGCGTCGCCCGAATGTACGCCGAAGTCTTCGCAGGCATAGGCGAGGACCCCGGTGACCATCTCGAAGTGGTGTTCGATCTCGGCCACGACGAGATGGTCATGGTCAGGGACATTCCGATATTCAGCATGTGCGAGCACCATCTCCTTCCTTGGTTCGGAAAGGCGCACGTCGCCTACATCCCCAACGCCGACGGGCGGATCACCGGCCTGTCGAAGCTCGCCCGCCTCGTCGACGGCTACAGCCGGAGACCTCAGGTTCAAGAGAGACTCACGACCCAGGTAGCCGACCGGCTGGACTCTTCGCTCGAGCCGAGGGGCGTCCTGGTCGTTGTCGAAGCAGAGCACCTGTGCATGTCGATGAGAGGCGTCCGCAAGCCTGGCGCCACCACGGTCACCTCTGCGGTCCGCGGCCTGATGCGAGACAGCCCCGCCGCCCGGGCGGAAGCGATGAGCTTCGTGCGAACTGGTCACTGATCTGGCCGTGCCCGGCCTGAAGGCCGGTATTGTTGCGAAGTGGCCAAGGTGATGGGCGTCCTCAACATCACACCCGATTCGTTCTCTGACGGTGGCATGTGGCTCGAGTTGGACGCTGCCCTCCGCCACGCCCGCCAGATGGTCGCCGAAGGCGCCGACGTCATCGACGTGGGGGGCGAATCCACAAGACCCGGGGCGAGCCCGGTAGCTCCGGCGGAAGAGATGAGAAGGGTCCTGCCGGTGATCGAGGCTCTCTCCGGCGAGGTAGCAGTGTCGATCGACACGCGAAACGAGGCGGTCGCAAGAGCCGCCGTCGCTGCCGGGGCCCGACTGGTCAACGACGTGTCCGCTTCGCTGTGGCGCGTCGCAGCGGACACCGGAGTCGGCTGGGTCGCCATGCACATGCCGGCCGAACCGTCGGTAATGGCGGCGCACGCCCACTACGGCGACGTCGTCGGAGAGGTCACAACCTACCTCCTCGACCGGGCGACGCAGGCACGCCGAGCGGGAGTCGACGAAGTCTGGATCGACCCGGGGATCGGTTTCGCCAAGACCGCAGCCCACAACTTCTCGCTGCTGCGCCACCTCGACGAGCTGGTTGCCACCGGCTGGCCGGTGCTCGTCGGGACGAGCCGCAAATCCTTTCTAGCGGCCCCGTCGGCTGGACGCGCGCTCCCAGCGGATCCGGTCAAAGGTGGCGCTCACAGCTCGGTGCCCGAACGCATGGAGGCGACCGTGGCGACTTCCACTTGGGCCATCTTGAAAGGAGCTTCGATGGTTCGAGTCCATGACGTTGCCTCGACAGTAATGGCAGCAAGCTTGGCGGCGATGGTCAGTTGAGCAAAAGCAAGTGGGCGTCAGGGATACCCCCCAGGTATTTCTCGTGGGTGATCAAAGGCAAACTGGCGGTGAGCGAGCGGCCCGGTGGCTACGCCCGCAATCACCGCAAAGTCCGTCGCCAGGAGGAGATCCTGTGGCTCCGAGGCGCCGAGTTCTCCCGGATAGTGTCCCTCCTGCCTTCACCGCACAACCTTCATGCCTACGACGAGCTCGGGATGGCGTGGACGCACATACCGCTTCCCTCACGCATCGAAGCGACAACCGTTGTCACCGATCTCTACCCGCGTCTGCGCGAATGGCTTGACGGCGGAGAGCGGATACTCATCCACCAAGACGAGCTCGACGACCGCCTTATCGGGGTGGTAGCAGGATACCTGCGCTGGTCGGGGATGCTGCCGAGCGGGCCGGGCGCGATAGCGGTCGTCGAACGGATCGTCGGCCGCCAGATGGGCCCGCCCGGACGCGAGCTGGTGGCACTCGCGCCGCGAATACCCGGCTACTGCGGCGAGACTCCAGAGCCCAGGTGATCGACAAGCGCGATGTGATCGAGCTACGCGGGCTGGTCGTTTCGGGGACGCACGGGATGCTTGACGAGGAGAGACAACGCGCGCAACCCTTCGAAGTCGACGTCGACCTCGTCATGGACCTGTCCGCTGCCGGAGAGACCGACGATCTGTCACAGACGGTCGACTACGGCTCGGTGGTTTCCTCCGTCGCCGCTGTAGTCGGTGGCGCCCACTGCGAACTGCTCGAGCACCTGGCGCAAAGGATCATCGACGCTATCTTCGAGTCGGTGTCGTGCCCGCCGGGCGAGCAGCCCCTCGAAGAGTTGACGGTCACCGTAAGAAAGACCCGGCCTCCCGTCGCTTACCCGATGACCTCAGCTGGGGTTCGCCTCACGAGGCGCGCCAGCCGACGCTGATGGCTGCCAGGCGTCGCCGCCAACCGTCCCCCGCCCCATCCCGCCCGGCGACACCGGACGGCGCGCCGCGGCCCCCGACGTCGGCTCAGGACCGCCGGGAGCGCCACAGTCCCCGTGATGCGATGCGGGCGTTCGTGTCCCTCGGATCGAACCTCGGCGACCGCCGTACCTATCTGAGCGACGCTCTCCAAGGGCTCCCGGATGTAGTGGCGGTCTCCAAGCTCTACGAGACCGACCCGGTCGGCGGTCCTCCCGGGCAGGGCGCCTACCTGAACTGCGTGGTTGAGCTGCGGACGAAGCTCACCCCGAGAGAGCTTCTGGCTGTCGCCCAGGCCCTGGAGTCGGCAGCGGAGCGAGTCCGCGTCGAGCGGTGGGGTCCGAGAACACTCGACGTAGACATCCTCCTCGTCGGCGAGGAGAAGGTCGACGACCCGGACCTCACCATTCCGCATCCGCGGATGTGGGAGCGGGGTTTCGTCCTTGCACCTCTCGCGGACCTGGCCCCCGAACTTGTGGTCGGCTTCCTCGACAGCGACATCGGGCGGGGCGTGAGGCGCGTAGGCCGCCTCGACGGGCCTAACGTGCAGCCGTAACTTCACGGTCGCCGGGATGTCTCACGGACGTCGCATCGACGCTATCGTGACGGGCTAAAGCGAACGGCACCTTCTGGGTCGGAACGTGAGAAAGGCGCCTTGGCGACGTGGCAGTCGAAGTTGTAGCCGACCTGGAGAGCTGGCGACGCTGCCTTGACGGGTGCAGGTTGGACGCCAAGACGGTGGGGCTCGTCCCGACCATGGGATCACTTCACGGCGGCCACATGTCGCTCGTGCGCAAGGCGGCCGCCGAATGTGACGTCGTGGCGCTCACCGACTACGTCAACCCTCTGCAGTTCGGGCCGACCGAGGATCTCGCTGCTTACCCGCGGGATCTCGACAGGGACTGCGCGCTCGCTGGCGAGGCGGGAGCGACATTCGTGTGGGCTCCTACCGTCGAAGAAATGTGGCCCGACGGCGAGCCTGTCACATCTGTGAGGGTGGCCGCCCTGACCGACCGCCTCGAAGGAGCAGCGCGACCCGGCCACTTCGACGGGGTCACGACGATCGTCTGCAAGCTCTTCGCGGTCAGCGGTCCATGCCGGGCGTATTTCGGTGAGAAGGACTTCCAGCAGCTCGCAGTCGTGAGCCGCATGGTGAGGGACCTGCGACTCCCGGTCCTCTTAGTCGGCTGCCCTATCGTGAGGGATCCGGACGGCCTGGCCCTGTCGAGCAGGAACGCGTACCTGGACGACTCCGAGAGGGCAGTCGCATCACGTCTCTACCACTCCCTGCTGGCCGGCAAACGCGCCGTCGAAGAGGACGGGGTCGCCGACCCTGGCGAAGTCGAGCGTGCGATCGCCGACCATCTCGCGGGCGAGCCCCGCTTCGAGCTCGACTACGCGGCTGTAGCGGATCCCGGCGATCTCAGCCGGCCCTCCGTGGTCGGCGCAGGGGAGGTAAGGCTCCTCGTGGCAGCACGCCTGGGTCGCGCCCGGCTAATCGACAACATGTCCGCTACTCCCGCCTCGGCGGCTCAGTAACCTCAGCCTGCAATGCAACCACCCTCGGACGAGGCCCTGCAGAACCTTGATCTCCTGGTCGTCGGCGGGGGTGTCGCCGGGCTTTCGGCAGCGGTGAGGGCTGTCGCAGCAGAACCGGGCCTCCGAGCCGCCGTCGTCGCGAAAGCTGCAGCGGATCAAAGTGCCACCTGGTGGGCGCAGGGCGGGGTCGCAGCCGTCCTCGCCGTGGGGGAGGTGGAACGCCCGAATTTCATGGACACGGTCGAGTCGCATCTCTCCGATACTCTCCAGGCGGGGGCGGGTCTCTGCGACTGGGAGGCAGTGCAGGTACTTGTCGGGGAAGGACCGCAACGCGTCCGCGAGCTGGCGTCCTTCGGAGCGAACTTCGACCGTGGCCCAAGCGGCCGGTGGCTTCTCGCCAGGGAGGGTGGGCATTCGGTGGCGCGTGTGGTCCACTCGGGGGGCGCAGCGACAGGAGCAGAGGTCGAGAGGACGCTCGTTGCGGCAGCCTCCGCGCTCGGCGTGACTCTCGTCGAGAACTGGTTCGCCGTAGACCTCATAGTGCGAGCCGGACGCTGTGCAGGAGTAACCTTCCTCACGCCTGACGGGGCGGCGGTCAACGTCGGAGCCCGCCACGTCCTTCTCGGCACCGGCGGGGCGGGCCAGCTATACCCTGTCACCACGAACCCGCTGCAGTCGACCGGTGACGGCATAGCGATGGCGTTACGTGCCGGGGTGGCCGTCGCTGACGTCGAGTTCGTGCAGTTCCACCCGACCGCCCTTCACGCAGGTAGCCCCGACGGGCCGAGAGTGCTGCTGAGCGAGGCGCTTCGCGGGGAGGGGGCGGTCCTTCGCGACGAGACCGGCGAACGCTTCGTCGACGAGATGGCACCGCGAGACATCGTCGCTGCGAGCGTCGCCGAGCGTATCCGCTCGTCGGATGGCGGCCATGTGTGGCTCGACGTTTCGGGCGTCTCGAACTTCTCCGGGCGTTTCCCCTCGCTGGCGGAGCGGGTGAAACAGGCGGGGGTGGATCCCGATCGGGAATGGCTGCCGGTAGCGCCGGCGGCGCACTACATGTGCGGAGGGGTGATGACTGACCTCGACGCAGCCACGACACTTCCGGGGCTTTGGGTGGCGGGGGAGACGGCCTGCAGCGGGGTCCACGGCGCGAATCGTCTCGCTTCGAACTCGCTGCTCGAAGGGATGGTGTTCGCCGCGCGCGCCGTCGACGCGATCTTGGCAGGAAAAAGTTCGCCGGATCCCACTGGAGTCCTGCGCGTCCTCGACGGCCCGGCACCGAACGGTGGCGGCGCGATCGGGGTGGAGCGGCTCCATCGCAACGCCAGCACGGCGCCAGGACCGCTGGAGCGGGCCTCCGAAACGGCGCTGTGCTGCGATCGAGGTGCGGGCACGGCGAGCGATGATCGCCGCAGGCTCCAAAAGGCGATGGCCGACGGTGTCGGGGTCCTGCGAAACGCGGGGTCTCTGTCCGAAGCGGCCGGGATCGTCGACGCCACCCGCTACGGGTACGGAGTCGGACACAAGGACGTCGCAGGGGGGGTGGCGTCGTTCGAGATCCGCAACCTGGCCGAGGTGGCATCGGCGGTCATAGCGGGCGCGCAGGCGCGAACCGAGAGCCGCGGAGGGCACCGACGGAGCGACTTCCCCTCGACCCTCGACGCGATGTCGTGTAGGTTCGTGCAGTGAAACACACGTGGGTCGACCCGCCGCTCCTCGCCGTCAGGGAAGCGGTGGCAAGGGCGCTCGCCGAGGACTTCGGGGTCCAAGGTGACCTCACGGCCGGGCTGGTCGGCGACGACGCAACCGTCGACGCGGTCCTGGTCGCCCGCCAGGAAGGGGTCCTCGCTGGGCGGCTTGCGGCCCACGAGGCGTTCCTCGCCGTCGATCCTGGAGTGGTGGTCTCGTGGAGCTTGTCGGACGGGGACGCAGTGACAAAGGGAACAGTGATAGGCCGGGTGCAAGGCCGGTTGTCGTCGGTGCTGAGCGCAGAGCGGACCGCTCTCAACCTGCTGTGCCATCTTTCTGGGATCGCGACGTCGACCCGGCGATACGTCGAGGCGGCAGGCGCGGCGTCGAAGATCCGCGACACCCGCAAGACGACCCCCGGCCTACGGTCGCTCGAGAAGGCGGCGGTTCGCGCCGGGGGCGGTGTCAATCACCGGGCCTCGCTTTCGGACGCGATCCTCGTCAAGGACAACCACCTGGCGGGGGTGGGTATCGAACGCGCGGTAGCCCTGGCGCACGACCGCTGGCCCGGCGTCACCTGCGAAGTGGAGTGTGACACCCTCGACCAGGTAAGGGTGGCGTTGGCGGCCGGCGCCGACATGATCCTGCTCGACAACATGTCTCCCGCCGAGGTCGCTGTCGCTGTCGGGACGGTCGCCGGGCGGGTCAAAGTCGAGGTGTCTGGTGGTGTGACGCTGGAGACTGTCGGCGAGTACGCGGCCGCCGGAGCGGACCTCATCTCCGTCGGGGCGATCACGCACTCGGCTGCGATCCTCGACATCGGGTTGGACCTGGATCCGGGGAGGTGAGGCGGTGCTGGTTGCCATCGACGTAGGCAACACCCAGACCGTCGTAGGGGTCTTCGAGGCGGGGGACGGTCCGGGTGGCAGCGGGCCGCAGCTCGCGTGCCACTGGCGTGTCGCGACCGTCGCGTCGCGCACCGCCGACGAGCTCGCACTCATGGTCGACCAGCTGTTTCGAATGCAGGGCTTCGAATCGACCGACGCGATCACAGGGATCGTGGTCGGGTCCGTCGTCCCCCGGCAGCGTTCGGCTCTTCGCGAGATGGCCGCCAAATGGTTCAACGCCGAGACGCTCGTAGTGGAGCCCGGCGTCCGCACGGGGATGCCGATCCACTACGAAAACCCCAAGGAGGTCGGAGCAGATCGGATCGCGGACGCGGTCGCGGCGTTCGAGCGATACGGCGGCCCGACTATCGTCATCGACTTCGGGACGGCTACAACATTCGAAGTCGTCTCCGAAGCCGGTGAGTATCTGGGCGGTGTGATCATCCCCGGTATCGAGATATCTCTGGAAGCCCTCTTCAGCAGGGCAGCGCTGCTGTCGCGGGTCGAACTTGTCGAACCGCGCCGGGTTCTGGCGAAGAACACTGTCGAGTCGATCCAGTCGGGCGTCATATACGGTTTCGCAGCCCAAGTCGACGGGCTTTGCAGGCGCCTCGAAGACGAGGTAGGGGCTTCGACGGTCGTAGCGACGGGGGGGCTGGCCGGTTTGATCGCCCCGCACTCCGAGGCTATTGACTATCATGATCCGTGGTTAACTTTGGAGGGACTTCGCATTATATTCGGACGTAACCAGCAGTGAGTGATCCACAGCGGTTGTTGCAGGCGGATTCTGTCCCCTACCGAGTCGAACCTGACGCAAAAGCCGCCGAGCTGGCCGGACGGTTCCGCGACCTTCCCGAGCAGTCCGAGACGGGGGTCACCGTCACGGTGGCGGGACGGCTCATGCTCCGACGTGAGATGGGCCGCGTAGCGTTCGGAAGCCTTCACGACTCGAGCGGCTCCATCCAACTTTTCGCTGGGCGCGCGTGGACAGACGGCTTCGCCGAGTTCGCCAGGCTTTCCCTCGGCGACTGGATAGCCGCGACCGGCGAGGTTGTGACCACCAAGACAGGGGAGTTGTCGGTAAAGGTGGCGAGCTGGCAGCTTCTCGCTCGCGCCCGACGAGGCTTTGGGGACAAGTGGCACGGTATCTCCGATGTCGACACCCGCTACCGCCAGCGCTACGCGGATCTGTGGGCAAACGACGATTCGCGGCGCGTTCTGCTCCTGCGCAGCAAGCTCATCTCGTGGATCCGACGGTGGCTGGAGGATCAGGACTTCGTGGAAGTGGAGACACCGATCTTCCACCCGACGCCAGGCGGCGCGACGGCCCGGCCTTTCACGACGCACCACAACGCCCTCGACGTCGACCTCTATCTGCGCATCGCCCCGGAGCTGTACCTGAAGCGGCTCGTGGTAGGCGGC
>JAKAZH010000033.1 GCA_021815935.1 Actinomycetes bacterium | reverse complement strand
GCCCTATAACCGAGAAGTCCGTCCTGCCCATGCGAAGCCACGTGTCTTCACCCTTACGCCACGGCCGTCTCTTCTTGGCCGGAGACGCCGGCCACATCGTCCCGCCGACAGGCGCCAAAGGACTCAACCTCGCGATCGCCGACGTCGCACTGCTCGCCCCCGCGATCGCCGCATTGATCCACAAGGGGGACGGAGCGCTGGCAGACAGCTACTCGGATACGGCCCTGAGTCGCGTTTGGCGCTGCACCCATTTCAGTTGGTGGATGACGACGATGCTGCACCGCCACGGCGACGACTTCGACGCGGAACTTCAACTCTCGCAACTCCGTTGGGTGACGACGAGCGAAGCAGGCGCGCGGGGCCTTGCGGAGAACTACGCGGGTCTTCCTATCGATCGAGGGTAACGCTCGTACGGACACGGCCCGGGGCGGGGCTAAAACGCACGCGTCTTTCGGTTCATGTTCGATTCATCACACTTTCCTAACCGAACGCGAACATCGCGCTGACAACATCTTCCTGTCTGTGACAGACATATTCGGCGATCGGGGATAGCTCCTCAGATTCAGGAAGTGACCAAATGAATAAGACTCCGAGGCGGGCCACCAAGATCGTCGCCCTAGCAGCAGGGGTGGTCCTGGTGGGTACCGGGACGGCGTACGCGGCCAGTCGCGCGCAGAAGGGTGCGGCCAAGGCCCAAACCGGGGTGACGGCGGTGGAGGTGGCCCGGGCTACTTCGGGCACCGCGGCCTCGGCGCTGTCGCTGTCGGGGTCGGTGGTCCCCACCTCCAGCCTGCCGGTAGCGGCCGGTGCCTCGGGGCGGATCTCGGTCCTCGACGTGACCCTCGGCCAGAGCGTGAGCGCCGGGCAAGCGTTGATGAGCGTGGCCGACCCGGTGCTTCAGGCCCAGTTGGCGGCGGCGCAGGCGGCGGTGGGGACGGCGCAAGCCAAGCTCGATGCCGCTGAGTCTCCTCCCAGCGGCGCCTCGTTGGCGGTCGCGAATGACGGACTCGCCAAGGCCCAAGCGGTACTCAGTGCCGCAGAGGTCGCCTACCAGCAGGCGGCGACTGCCGCCCAAGGCAGTCGGGGCACGGGATCACAGGCGCAGGTCGATTCGGCCGCCGAGGCGGTTGCGGTTGCGCAGGCCGGCCTGACCCTCGCCGAGGCCCAATCGGCGCAGGCCGGCACTCCGCCCTCCAGCGCTTCTCTAGCTCCGTTGGTGGCGGCGGTTACCCAAGCCCAGGCAGGCGAAGCGGTGATCGCGACGGAGGTCGCCCAGGAGTCACTCACTGCCCCCTCGTCGGGGACGGTGTCGTCAGTGTCTGTCGTAGTTGGACAGACCGTCACCGCCGCCACCACGGTGATGACTCTCGACAGCACCGCGATGACCGTCCAGGCTCCTGTGTCCCAGGCCAGCGTGTCGCTGGTACGAGACGGGGAAACGGCGACGCTGTCTGTGCTAGGAGCGCCGAGCAGCATCGCAGCCACGGTCACGGCGGTTTCGACGTCGGCCAGTGCGTCGTCGCTCACCTTTGACGTGACCATGACTCCGGTGGCGTCGCCGCCGTCGTGGTTGCACCCCGGCGAGTCCGTGACCGCTTCAGTTGTGACCTCGAGTACGCAGGCAGCCACCTTGGTGCCCGCCAGTGCCATCGTCAGCATCAACGGCCACCCGCAGGTGTTCGTCGTCATCCCTGCAACCAAGCCGGCGACCGCGAACGGCTCCAGCGCTACCGCTTCGCCAAAGGGATCCGGCGCTGCCACCCCGACCAAGAAGAACGCCGGCAAGGGCAAAGGGAAGGGCAAGGGCAAGGGCAAGAAGAACACGAGTCGCAAAGGCGCAGGGGCGACGGCCAAGGGGGGCGCCGCCACGGTGAGCCTGGTGGACGTGACGCCTTCGGTGTCGGACGGGTCCACTACCGAAGTCTCCGGTGTGTCGCCTGGAGCGTTGGTGGTCGTTGCCGGCCAGACCTACCTGGCCCCGGGTGACCGTGTAAAGGTCACCGCCACCCTCACGGTGGCCAAGTCGGTCACAGGCAGCTCGGTCGGGGGGATCCTCATCGCCCCGCCCGCCGCCCCTACCAAGATCACCAGCATTGGGGGCGGTGCTGCGAGCGGGGCCAGTACCGGTACGGGCGTCGGGGCCGTCGGCAAGGGCGGCGCCGGGGGGGCGGGATGAGACCCATCAGCGACCAGGCCGGCGACCACAAACGTGGGCTTACAGCCCTGGCAGTACGGCGTCCCGTGACGATCCTGATGCTCCTCGGGTTTCTCGTAGTCGCTGGGGTGGTGGCCTTCGGGAAGCTTCCGGTACGCCGCCTGCCGAACGTCAACTTCCCCTATATCCGCGTGGTGATCGGTGAGCCCGGGGCCAGCGCCTCGACGATGTCGGCGACGGTGACCAGCCCGGTCGAGAAAGCCTTGGCCTCCGAGTCGGGGATAGTGTCGATGGTAGGCACCTCCGGGCCGGGTCGCTCCGTAGTCGCCCTGCAGTTCGCGGGGGGAACCAACATCGACCAAGCCGGCGCCAGCGTCTCCCTAGCCCTGGCAAGGATTGCCAAGGGGCTGCCGCCGACCGCCACGGCCCCTTCGATCATAAAAGCCAACCCCTCGGCACTTCCGATGATGAACGTGGCGGTATCGGGCCCGCTGGCCTCGTCTCAGCTCTACACGCTTGCCACGACAGTCGTAGCGCCGAGCCTCCAGGAGCTCTCCGGTGTGGCCCAGGTGACCGTCGTCGGAGGCCGGGCGCCGGTGGTGAGCGTGGACATCTCCCCGACGGAGCTGGCAGCCTACGGCCTTTCGGTCACCCAGGTGACCGCCGCCCTTAAGGCTCAGAATGTTGCCGTCACCGGTGGCTTGGTCGTCGTCGGCAACCAGGAGCTGCTGGCTCGCGCCTACGGCGGCTACACGTCCCTTTCCCAACTTCAGTCCCTGCCCATCTCCTCCCGACCAGGCGGGGCGGTACTCCTCGACCAGGTGGCCACGGTCTCCCAAGGTCTCGCCCAGGCCACCTCCGCGTCCACGCTCAACGGCACACCGGCTGTGGGGCTGGTCGTGACCGCCTCGTCCACGGCCAACTCTCTGGCAGTCGACAACGAGGTCCGGGCCGCTCTAAGCACGCTCAGCCCGCAGCTACCGACGGGGGTGTCCACCACCATCACGGGTGACATCACCAACTATGTGCGGGCGGCACTGAGCAACGTCGAGCTCGACTTGTTCCTCGGCATCTTGTTCGCTGCGCTGGTCCTGGCGGTCTTCCTGCACCGCATGGCCAACACGGTGATCGTGTTGGCCGCGATCCCCGTCTCTTTGATCTCGACTTTCGCCGTTATGTACTTTCTCGGCTTCAGCCTGGACCTCATCTCGCTGATGGCGTTGTCGCTACTGATCGGGATTCTCGTGGACGATTCGATCGTGGTCCTCGAGAACATCCACCGCCACAAGGCGATGGGCAAAGCTCCTGCCGACGCTGCCGTCGACGGCAGGAAGGAGATCGGCGCTGCCGCCGTAGCTATAACGCTCACGGACGTGGTCGTGTTCGCCCCGGTGGCCTTCGTTTCGGGCAATGTGGGCCAGCTGTTTCGCGAATTCGGACTTACCATCGTGGCAGCGACGCTCTTCTCCTTGTTGGTCTCCTACACCCTGACACCGATGCTCGCCTCCCGATGGGGGGTCCGCCCACGCCCCGCGAAGTCCGTCGGGACCCGTTTCGGCGACCGTTTCGACGGGGGCTTCGAGCGGGTCCGTTCCGGCTACCGACGGCTGATCGGCTGGAGCCTCGGCCATCGCCTCGTCGTGATAGGAGTGGCACTCGCGACGGTTGCCGGCTCGGCGGCCATACTCGGCTCCGGTGTGTTACCGACAACATTCGTCCCCCCCGAGGACAACGGGGTGGTCACCGTAAACGCCCAACTGCCGGTAGGCACCCCCTTGCCGACCGCACAGGCCGCCCTCACCGGCTTCGCCAAGCACCTGCAGCGACTCTCCGGGGTGACCGAAGTCTTCCTGTCGGCTGGCTACGGGGCCGGTTCGGGTTCAGCCCACAACATCGGTCAGATCACCGTCGACCTGGCCGCGCGCGGCACCCGCCCGCCTATCAAGACTTACACCAAGCAGGTGGCGGCGTTGGCCGCTCGCTACCCGGGTCTGGTGGCACACGCCCACGTGCAGAGCCCCTTCATCGCCGGTGGATCCCGTGCCGCTTCGATCAGCATCGTCGGGCCCGACCTGACCGTCCTGGACGGGATCGCCAACGAGGTGGCGGCAGGCCTGGCCCACAACCCCGCCGTGACTCAGGTATCAACCTCGGTGCCGAGCCCGACACCCGAACTGTCCATCCAGGTCGACCAGGCCCGGGCGGCCTATCTCGGCGTGTCCACCACTACCATCGGCGACGCCGTCGCGGCCGCTCTCGGCGGGGTGACCGTCCCGCCGCTGGTGGTCTCGTCCACCGCGCCTGCTCAACCCATCAAGGTGACGTTCGGCAACGGCGCGAGCCTAAGCCCCGCCGAGCTCGGCGCCATCAGCGTGCCGAGCGCGAGGGGGGTCGTCCCGCTCTCGACGGTGGCCAGCCTCACCGAGGCCGCCGGGCCCGGCACCATAACCCAGACGAACGGGCAGTACTCGGTGTCGGTGTCGGCGTCGAGTGCGAGTGGAAACTCAGGGCCCGCCACCGCCGCGGTCCTCGCCGCTGCCCACGCCGTCGGCCTGCCGACGGGATACTCGATCAGCGTGGGGGGTCAGTCCGCCCAGCAGAACCGGGCCTTCGGGCCTCTCCTCCAAGCTCTCGGACTGTCGATCCTGCTTGTCTACATGCTGATGGCCGCGCTCTACGAATCGCTCGTCGATCCACTCGCCGTCCTTTTCGCCGTGCCCCTCGCGATCGTCGGCGCGCTTGTCGGACTGTGGATCGCGCATCTGCCCATCTCGATCTTCGCGCTCATCGCTATGATCATGCTGATCGGGCTGGTCTCCAAGAACTCGATTCTCCTCGTCGACTACGCCAAGACCCTCCGCCGACGCGGGGCAGAACGCAATCAGGCTGTCATCGAGTCCGGCTCCACGCGAATCCGGCCTATCCTCATGACCACCGCAACCATGGTCTTCGCCATGCTCCCGTTAGCTTTCGGCACCGGTTCGGGGGCCAGCGAAAGGATGCCCGTCGGGGTAGTCCTCATCGGCGGCCTGCTCTCCTCCACCCTCCTAAGCCTGCTGGTCGTTCCGGTCCTCTACACCCTCTTCGACGACGGCGCGGCCAAGCTGGCCGGCTGGAGGCGTCACCTTCTGCGCTCTGCTTCTGACGGTACTCGCCCGTCCGAGGAGTTCGCAGCCGCGAGTGTGGAGACAGTCCGGTGAGCGCTGCCCGGTCGAGCTCTGCCCGGTCGAGCTCTGCCCGGTCGACCGGAAACCGGGAGCCGGCACCTTCAGCGATCGCGTCGGGCCTGACCGAGGAGGCGGAGAGTCTATTCCTGTCGTTCCGGGTGATTCGCCGCCGGGTCCTCGGCCGGCCCCTCGGCATGCAGTTCCTACCACCGTCGTACCTGGAGTTGCTGAACCTGGTTCGACGCCATCCTGGCATCCGGGTGGGGGAAGCCGCCCGCTCTCTTCGCCTGGCTTCCAACACCGTAAGCACGCTGGCCCGGGCCATATCGGAGGTAGGCCTGCTCGAGCGCCGCCCTGACGACGCCGACCAGCGGGTGGTGCGCATGTATCTCACCGAACTCGCTGCCCTCGAGCTCGCCGAATGGCGTGACCGACGACTCGACTTGCTGGTCTGCGCTCTCGGCGATCTCGACGCCGAGGATCGTCTTCTCATCAGCGCCGCCCTTCCGGCGTTGGGACGTCTCGTCGGAGCCGTGCGTGGCCAGACCACCAATCCGGCCGGCGACGCTGCCATTATCTACCGCCAAACTCCAAGGTGATGATCAAAGCGACCGGATAGAGAAACCTCCGCCACGCCGTCACGGGGGGCCGAGGAATTGCATCACGCCGCTTCGTGCCGCACGTTGGTCGAAGGTCACCGTGTGGATGCAGCCCGCCGACCGGCCGAGTTCGGCGATGACAGCTTCCACGAAGTCGGTTCCTCCGCTGCTAGCGACGAGGGCTGCTCGTACAATCGCATCTCGGTCTACTCGAAGTTCCCCCGCGTCCAAAACGAGCACTTGGCGTCGTGCTAGCCAACCGATCAAACCACATGAATCAGAGGGGCTAGCTTTTCGCTCGACGGGAGCCACTCCCACAGCCGTTTGGCCCGAGATCGAGTGAAGGAGACAGGACCTGGTGTCGAGCATATGACGATACGACTCCCGCCGTGGCCGTCCGCGCTGGGGCGCGATGCCTCCTACCGAACCCGGCTTCGAAGGCTGACGGACGGTGTGATACTCCCAGGCTTGGTCTACCTGGGCTTCTTCTGTCTCTACACCTGGCCGTGGGTGGCGCATCCCACTACGAGGTTCTTCACAGACAGCGGCGACGGCTACCAGAACGTCTGGAACATGTGGTGGGTCAACCAGGCACTCACCCATCTCCACCAGCTCCCCTGGCACACTTACATGCTTCACTATCCCTACGGGACGACCTTGCTAGGCCAGACGATGAACCCGTTCAACGGGCTGGTCGGTGTCGTCCTGCTGCGCTTCGTAGCACTTGTGGTGGCGTTCAACTTCATGGTGGTCTTCTCGTTCGTTGCCACCGGTGTCACCACGTTCTGGCTTTGCCGGTTCTTCTGCGGACGGTTTGTTCCCTCGCTCGTCGGCGGCTTCTTCATGACGTTCTCGGCGTACCACATGTCGAAGACGCTCGGCTTGATGCAGCTGGTGTCACTCGAATGGGTCCCCCTCTTCGTGCTTCTGTGGTGGCGCCTGCTCCTCCGCCCGCGAGCCCGCCTTGCAGCGGGTGCGGCAGTCACCCTCCTTCTCGTCGTGCTCTGCGACTACTACTACTTCCTGTTCACGGTACTGGGCGGGCTGGCCATCCTCGTCCACCTATGGAGGAAGCAGGAACTCCACTTGGACGCTAAGTCCAGTGCGGTATTCGTCGGGCTCTCGGGCCTGCTGACCCTCCCACTGCCCGTCGCGCTGATGCTGTCGAACCTGCGCGACCCGATGGTCGGCGGCCACAAAAGCACGGGCACGGACGTGCTTTCATTACTGCTCCCTGGCGGCCACTGGCGATTCTCCTATCTCACACAGTGGTATTGGGGCGCCATCCACGTACCCCTCGGCGACTACAGCGCCTACCTGTCGATCACAGCCTGCACTCTTATTGTCATCGCAGCTGTCACACGGAGGCGCCTGGGACCACACGCCGGTTTCTGGCTCGGCTTCGCCGGGGTGTCATTCGCGCTCAGCCTTGGGCCATACCTGGTCTTTCACGGCTCCAGCACCGGCGTGCCTATGCCCTTCGACCTCGTCCGTAAGGCGTTTCCTCTACTCGACTACAACATCGAGCCGGTCCGGATCATAGTGCTCACCACGCTGGCCGCCGCTGTCCTCATCTCGCTCGCGCTCAGCCGGTGTCCTGCATTCAGTCCAGGCCGGACCCGGGGCCGGATGCTGACGGGCCTGGTATGCGCGGGCCTTGTAGTCGAGCTGTGGCCAGCACCACCGCCACTAACCCCGGTCACAAGACCGGCCTACGTCAGTGCCCTGAAAGCCTTGCCGCCAGGCGCAGTCATCGACGACGCCGCCATCGACCACGGCCGCGTCGACAAGTCACTCCAGCTATACGACCAGGTCCTAACCGGAAAGCCGATCGCGTTCGGCTACATATCCCGCACGCCGTCGACGGTCGCCGCTGCAGACGCCCGACTGCAGCAGGCAATCGACTCCCACCGCTACGGGGTGTTGTGCCACAACTACGGCTTTCGTTACTTCACCACACCCGCCAGCCACCCACTTCCCGGCGGGTTGAGAGTCATCTACCAAGACAGCAACGCGATCATTTACCAGCTGTGCTGACGGGGCCCGACATCGTCTGCCCGACATCTCTCCCTAGCCGCCGACGGCCGCCGCAAGCTGTCGCCAGCGCCAGCTGACAAACCTTATGTCAGGATCCCAGGGCGCTGCGAAGCGCAGCCAGACGGTCACGGTCCAAGGAGTACCAAACCCACTTCCCGCGCCGCTCGCCGTGCACGAGACCTGCCTCGCTGAGGATCCTCAGGTGGTGAGAGACCGTTCCCTGGCTTTTGCCTAGGGGGACCACGAAGTCACAGACGCAGATCTCACCGTGCGGCGCCGCCGCAAGCATCGAGAGGACCCGGAGGCGGACCGGGTCTCCGATGGCGTCGAAGCCCCTCGCCATCTCCGCGGCCTGGCCGGCATCGAGCGGAGCTGCCAGCACGGAAGGACAGCAGGCCGGCCCGATCTCCTCTTCGATCAGCGGGTACACACTGGGCTCAGCCAACAAGATCTCCCATTGACAACCATGATTACATCGACAAAGATCGATACACTGACAGATGTCGATGTTACCAGGAGGTTCCCCGTGTCACGCGTCCAACAAGAGGTGTCCGCCGCGGCGGGACGCCTTGCCGCGCAAGGCCTGCCAACGGCACTCGAAGAGCACACTGAATGCTGCTCGACGCGTCCCGAGCCGGTCGGTTTGCCCACGGGCGCCGGATCGTGACACCCGCCGGCGTCGCATCCGGCCCCGGATCCGACCAGTACGCGGGTGACGCCGTCTCGCCACGCTCCTCGGAGAGCTCGAAGGCCGACGCACCAGTCGTAGCCCGCTTGTCGTTCCTGGACCGCTTCCTTCCCGTGTGGATCATCTTGGCGATGGCCATCGGCGTCGGTCTTGGAAGGGCGATACCGAGCCTCGGAAGGCACTTAGGCGCCATCCAGGTCACGTCGGGGACGTCGCTTCCGATCTTCGTTGGACTGCTCGTGATGATGTACCCGGTGTTGGCCAAGGTCCGTTACGGCCAACTCGACTCGGTGACGAGGGACAAGAAGATGTTGCTGAGCTCGTTGATCCTCAACTGGCTGGTTGGCCCGGCGGTTATGTTTGCCCTGGCCTGGCTGATGCTCCCCGACCAGCCCGCCTACCGTAGCGGGCTTATCGTCGTCGGCCTCGCTCGCTGCATAGCTATGGTCCTGATCTGGAACGACCTTTCGGGCGGCGATCGGGAGGCGGCGGCGGTCCTCGTTGCGTTGAACTCGCTTTTTCAGATCCTGATGTTCTCCTTCCTCGGCTACTTCTACCTCGAAGTGCTTCCCGGTTGGCTCGGGCTTTCGACAGTCGGGCTGCACCTGTCGATTGGCCGGATCGCCGAGACCGTTGCGATATTCCTCGGCGCTCCACTGGTGGCAGGATTTTTGACACGTCTGCTCGGCGAGAAGACGAAGGGTAGAGACTGGTACGAGAACGTTCTGCTCCCCCGGCTCGGCCCTTTCGCGCTCTACGGGCTCCTCTACACCATCGTGATCCTCTTCGCCTTGCAGGGCCGCACGATCACCTCGCGTCCCGGTGACGTCGCACGCATAGCGGTTCCCCTGCTCGCATATTTCGCGATCATGTGGTTCGGCGGTTTCTTCCTCGGCCGGCGTGTGGGGCTCGGCTATGAACGGACCGCTACGCTTGCGTTCACCGCTGCGGGCAACAACTTCGAGCTGGCTATCGCTGTCGCGATCGGCGTGTTCGGGGTGACCAGCGGCGAAGCTCTTGCCGGTGTCGTCGGGCCGCTCATCGAGGTTCCGGTTCTCGTCTCACTGGTGTACGTCGCTCTTTGGGCCCGCCGGCGTTACTACCCCGCGCCTTTGAATGTAGGGACGCCAAGCGCGCGATGAACGACAGCCCGCCCCTACGCAAACCCGTAGTGCTCTTCTTGTGCATTCACAACTCCGGGCGGAGCCTCGCAGCGAAGGTCCTTCTGGAGCATTACGCCGCCGGACGAGTAGATGTCCGGTCCGCCGGATCCGAGCCTGGCAACGAGCTCAACCCGTCGGTGGTCGCCGTTCTGAACGAACGCGGCTTCGACCCGTCCCAGGAGTTCCCGAAGCCGCTCAGCGAACAGGATGCGCAAGCCGCAGACATCGTGGTCACCATGGGCTGTGGTGACACCTGCCCGTACTATCCCGCCAAGCGCTACCTCGATTGGGAGCTACCGGATCCCGCCGGGCTGGCCGTCGACGATGTCCGGCCGATCGTCGACGAAGTAGACGCGAGGGTACGCAGCCTCTTAGCCGAGCTCGTCCCCGGCACCGATTAGCGACGTGTCGCACTCTTGAGTTCGGGCTTAAGCAACTTGGCGTCCTTGCGGTAGGTTGCCAACTATGAAGTTCACGCACCTGGGTCGTACCGGCTTGCGAGTAAGTCGGATCTGCCTAGGAACGATGAACTTCGGGCCCGAGACCGGCGAAACGGAATCCTTCGCGATCATGGACAAAGCCCACGATGTGGGCGTCAACTTCTTCGACACAGCCAACGTGTACGGCCGCTCGAAGGGGCGCGGAGCGACGGAGGAGATCGTCGGGCGCTGGTTCGCCCAGGGGGGCGATCGCCGCGATAGGACGGTTCTGGCGACCAAGCTTTACGGCGAGATGGGCGACTGGCCCAACGAGGGAAGGCTGTCCGCTCTCAACATTCGAAAGGCCTGCGACGCGTCGCTGCGCCGCTTGCAGACCGACTACATCGACCTCTACCAGATGCACCACATCGACCGGCGCACTCCGTGGGAGGAGATCTGGGAGGCCATGGACGTGCTCCGCAACCAAGGCAAGGTCCTCTACGTCGGTTCGTCGAACTTTGCCGGATGGCACATAGCCAAGGCTCAGGGCGTGGCGCGTGAGCGCAACTTCATGGGTTTGGTCAGCGAGCAGTCCCTCTACAACCTGCTCGCCCGCCACATCGAGCTCGAGGTGCTTCCGGCCGCCGCTGACTTCGGCATCGGCGTCATCCCGTGGTCTCCTTTGCACGGCGGCCTTCTCGGTGGCGTGGTCAAGAAGCAGCGCGACGGCAGCCGTCGCAACCAGCGCTGGGCGGACGCCACCGAGCACCTACGGGCACAGCTGGAGACCTACGAGGATCTGTGCGATTCCCTAGGCGAGGAGCCGTCCACCGTGGCTCTAGCATGGCTTTTGAGCCAGCCGGGCGTGACAGCACCGATCGTCGGCCCCCGCACTATGGAGCACTTCGAAGGCTCTCTACGTTCGCTGGAGATAACTCTCGGCGAGGAAACGCTCAAAGCCCTAGACGTCATCTTCCCGGGGCATCGGCCCGCCCCCGAGGACTACGCCTGGTAGCAAGGAGATGTTGATGTCGATGTCATAGGTGAGACGGGGGTGCTCTACCGCGTAGATGAGCGCTATGGCGCCACCGAACGCATGGCTGATGGCGTGCTGTTCGAGCGGTACATGCATCTGCTTGACCCGCTCGGTGAAGTGCATCCGTGTCGCCTCCACACCTCGGCCGGGAACCGGAGCGGGCCGGCCGACTTGACCGGGACCGCTTCGAGAACCGACGTGAGGCTGGAAAAAATGGCGCTGTTGCGCCAGCAGTCGATCCGTGCCCCCACGCGCTCCGCTTCGATCGCCGCTCCGGTTGCGGTCAAAAGTTTGAAAAAAGTGTCGACGCCTGGTTCCGAGCGCCGGTCTCGTACATGCTGAGCGCACTGCGCTGGACGCCGGGCCGATCCGCAAGTTCGGCCTGGGACAGTCCAGCAGCCCTGCGGGCGTCTACGAGCATGAGACCGGCGGTGCGGGCCACCTCCGCAGTTTTCCGTAAGGTAACGGATCCGTTACTGAGATCTCCCTCGTTGGGGGGACGCCTGCGCGCTGGTGGGCCGGGAGAAGGGCAGTAGGTCGTCGGGTCAAATCAGAATCCTACGGCAGAGACGGCCACCATGGTTGGACAGACGGATCCAGGCGCATCCTGCGCCGATCCCAGGTTGGCGCCGGCCGGCGCCCTCCCGGCGGGAGACGTGTGCGCCACGTCGTTCCCCCCTTCCAGCAGGTCAGCTCCCGCGCATTTGACGGAGCTGACCTTTCACGACATCAACGACCGCTTCAGGGAGGTCTGGCGTCTCCGAGCGCGAAGCGTCGATCGCCTCTCGCGCTCTAACCAGGATGTCGTCAACGAGTTCAGCAGCGCGACCGACTGGCATCCCCCAACTCGCTGCTTCGTTAACGATCCGTTCGGCATTGACTCGGTTAGTGCGGCGTACGTTGTCGACGTACAGGGCCAAATGATCGTCGCCGTACACGAGAGTCGACATGACGTCGTATGCCGGGGCGAGGCTAAGCCGACCTGATTCTTCATGGAGCAACGAGAAGTTTTTTGCATGCCCATCGCCGTTGCCGACAAGCGCGTTTACGGTTACGTGCCTGAGGAGGCGCTCCAGGGAGTCTGGGCTGGCCACGGCCTGGACGATGCTGGCAATCCGGGACAACGACGGCCCGCCGTCCTCCTCGTACTTCATGTCGGGCGCAGCAGTCACGGC
>JAKAZH010000274.1 GCA_021815935.1 Actinomycetes bacterium | reverse complement strand
CGGCACCAACGTAGGCTGCGACACCTCCTCGTGCGGTGCCTGCACAGTCCTGATCGGGGGCGAGTCGGTGAAATCGTGCACGATGCTCGCCGTTCAAGGCGACGGGGCGGACGTCACGACGATCGAAGGCCTGGCTGACGCCGACGGGCAGATGCACCCCGTCCAGGAGGCTTTCCGGGAAAAGCACGGTCTGCAGTGCGGTTACTGCACCCCTGGAATGGTGATGGCTATCGTCTCCCTGCTCGACGAGAACCCCGACCCGACCGAGGCCGAGGTGCGCGAAGGTCTCGAAGGGAACCTCTGTCGTTGCACCGGCTACCACAACATCGTCGCTGCCGCGCTGCACGCCGCGGCCGGCAGGAAGGCCGCGGTCGCGTGATCGGCGTCAGAACTGCCGTCAGGACTGCCAACCGAACGATCAACCGAGCCAGAGGAGCGCGCCGATGATACCCGCAGCCTTCGAATACCGTCGCGCGTCGAACGTCGACGAGGCCTTGGCGATGCTCGACGGAGGTGGCGAGGACGCGAAGCTTCTCGCCGGGGGCCATTCCCTCCTCCCTTTGATGAAACTCCGCCTCGCGGCGCCGTCGATGCTCGTAGACATCGGCCGGATCACCGACCTCTCATATGTCCGAGTGGAAGGCGACCGCCTCGTGATCGGCGCGCTGACACGCCACCGTGACGTCGAGACCAACCCGCTCGTGCGCGAGCACGCCCCCCTCGTAGCGCACGTCGCGGGTCAGGTTGGCGACCCTCAGGTGCGCCATCGCGGGACGATCGGCGGTTCTGTTGCGCACGGAGACGCGGCCTCCGACCTGCCGGCGGCGTGTTTGGCGATGGGCGCGTCGTTCTCCGCTGTCGGGCCGGGCGGGACCAGGACTATCGACGCGACCGAGTTCTTCCTCGGGTTCTTGGAGACGGCCCTGCGGCCCGACGAGATCCTCACCGAGATCTCCCTGCCCAAGGCGACCGGCGCTGGATGGTCGTTCCAGAAATTCAACCGTCGTGCGCAGGACTGGGCGATCGTCGGCGTCGCCGCTCTTCGAGGCGAGCGTACCGGGGTGAGCCTTGTCAACATGGGGTCCGTCCCTCTGCGCGCGACCGCAGTGGAGGAGGCTCTCGCCGGGGGCGCCGACGAGGCGGAGGCCGCATCGCACGCCGCTGACGGGCTCGATCCGCCGTCTGACCTCAACGCCAGCCCCGAGTACCGGCGCCACCTCGCCCAGGTGCTCGTGCGTCGTGCACTGGAAGAGGCCAGCGCAGCGTAGCCTGCTGGGGTGACAGTCCCGCAGAATCGACATCCCCACCGCGTCGACGGGGAGTTCCCGGCTGCAGAGTACCCATCATCGGGGCTCCCCGCCGGAGCGCTCACCGTCGAGGCGGTGAGCAACGGCCTGAGCGAGAACGGTTACCTGGCCGACGAAGGCCTGTGCACCTCGATTTTTCTTGCGCTGGCGCTTCACAGGCCTTTGCTTCTAGAGGGCGAGGCCGGCGTCGGCAAGACAGAGGTCGCGAAGGTGCTCTCGTCTTGGACGGGCGGCCGGCTGCTGCGTCTGCAGTGCTACGAGGGCATAGACGTCTCCCAGGCCGTCTACGAGTGGGACTACGCCCGGCAGCTGCTACACCTTCGCGCGGCGGAGTCGGTCAACGGGCCGGGCGTCGAAGGAGACGCCCTCGAAGACCAGGTCTACAGCGAGAGGTTCCTGGTGCGCCGGCCGTTGCTAACGGCGATCGACCAGCCCCCCGGCGCGCCTGCTGTCCTGCTCATAGACGAAGTGGACCGCGCCGACGACGAGTTCGAGGCTTTCCTCCTGGAGTTCCTCTCCGACTACGCGGTCACCGTCCCGGAGCTGGGTACGTTCAGCGCCGTCGAGCCGCCGGTCGTCATCGTCACGTCGAACCGCACCAGGGACGTCCACGACGCGCTCAAAAGACGCTGCCTGTACCACTGGGTCGAACACCCCGACTTCGAGCGTGAAGTGGCGATCATCGAGCTCCGGGCGCCGGGTGCGAAACCGGAGCTGGCACGCCAGGTGGCGGCAGCGGTCGCGGCGCTTCGCGGAATGCACCTCTACAAGCCGCCCGGCGTAGCGGAGTCGATCGACTGGACCGCCGCGCTCGCCGCTCTCGGACGACGCGAGATCGACGAGCGGTCCGTGGAGCTCACCCTCGGCACGGTGCTCAAATACCAGGAGGACCAGCACCGCGTCCGCGCGGTCGGCGTGAGCGACCTGGTGCGGGCGGCGCTGAGCCGGGCCGGTTGACCGCTCCGGCCGGCGGAAGCTCCTTCGATCCGGCCAGGATTGTCGCCGGTTTCGCGCGGGCGCTGCGCCGAGCCGGCCTCTCGGTGCCCACAGGGTCGGTCATCGGTTTCGCCGACGCGCTCGGCCTGGTCGGCCTGGAGAATCCCGAGCGGCTCTACTTCGCAGGGCTCGCCACGCTGATCCGCCGACCGGAGGACTTCGCCACCTACAGCCGGGTGTTCGCCGCGTTCTGGGCGCAGGTCGCCGCCGCCGGG
>JAKAZH010000032.1 GCA_021815935.1 Actinomycetes bacterium | reverse complement strand
GCTAGGCGGGCGTAGCTGGGAGTGGACGAGCGGGGTAGGACGTAGTCGCCGTCGGGATCTCTACGAAGCGACCAGCCGGGGAACACTGCGCCTAGGGTCTGCTCTATTTGGGGCCGGTAGGACTCGGCGCTGGAGCGGTGCGCTACGGTGCCGCCGGTCCATGTCCCGGCGTGGATGACCAGCATGCCGCCTTCGTCGGTTGGGATGTCGAGGCGTACTTCGTCGGTGTCGAGAGCGTTGCAGAACTCGCGGAGGTCAGCCGGGTCGATGGCTATCCGGGCGTGTCCGTCGCCGGCGGCGTCGAGCTGGTAGAAGGCGGGGCCGATCCCGGCCCATTCGACTTGGAGTTGCAGGCGGCCAGCTTCGAGCTCGAGCCATAACGTCGGGTATTCCTTCTCGCGGCGTTGATTGCATTGCGCTACACGGGTGGCGGTGCTCACGACGTGGCGGAGCGCTCCTAGCGCTACGACGGTGGTCACTGACTGCTGCCCTTCGCATTCGCGGAGAAGCTCGTCGACGTTGGGGGGCTGCAGCGCCGGGAGGTTCAGGTGGTAGCTGATAGTTCCGTCGATGACACTGACTCGCCCGGCTGGACCGGTCCGTATCGTTAGCGGCCCGCCGGCCTGGCTTAGGGCGCTAGCTGCGGTGATTGTGCGCGGCGCGAGCAGAGCGTCGACGTTACCGGCGGAGCCGGTGGTGGTGAGCCGGGCGAAGCGCGTGCCGCCTCTGGCCGACCAGACAGCCCGGCCGTCGGAGGCGACGAGATGGACGTAGCCCGAGCCGAGATGCTCGTCGTCGTACGCGAAGGGCGCCACAAGCTCCGAGGCGGCCTGCCATTCGCCGGTCGAGATCACAGCTTCGTTCATCGATGCTCCCAAGACTTTCTCGCGGTGACGGTTGCTACAGGGATATGCGCCGCAGGCGCCGATAGCACGGTATCGGAGCACGGACGCCACCGCGGCGACCTTGCCGCGACCAGCGGGAACGTCCCAACGGCTGGGTCTGTCAATCGCCGGGATAGCGGCGCCGCTCGGCTCGTCGCGCCGCAGCCCGACTTCTCGGGCGGACAACAGCATCGACGGCGTCACCGCGCCCGCAGCGACGCAACGCTCGAAGCAGTCCGTCGGCTTCGCCGCTCACCCAAAGGTCGCATAACATCGTGTCGGAGGCGTCATCGTCGAAGTAGCTGGCCGGTATCTGGTAGCCGTCGAGGTCGCCGATGAGGGTCTCGACGGCGAACATGGCAAGATCTGTGTTCATATCGGCGCTCACCGACTGGATCCAGGTGACGATCTCGTCTTCCTGGCGGCGCCTTCGGCGGCGGACCGAAAGGTATCCGCCGTCCTCGTCAAGCCAACTCCACTCGCCAATCACCTCCTTGGCGACCAGGCCGAGAGTCCAGCGCGAGACGCCGCTGACCCTGCTGTCCTCCTCGATGCAAGCGAACGACGCCCACTCCTCCTGGAAAACCGGCTTTAGTGCGGTGTCCCAGTCTGGGTCGCTTCGAACAAGGACGGGTCGGACACCTTTGCCGGCGGGGATCGCGAGCCAGCGCATACCGTTGATCTCCACAACCCGCCGGCTGACACCCTCAGGTACAGCCCAGTCGCCCCACGCGGACCCGTTGAGGTTGCCGGGGCGCTCGACGCCCGTCTCCGTGCCCAGCAGTCCCGGTTGGCGTAGGCGAAGAAGCCCGACGAGTTCCTCGACGCTCGGTCCGGCAGAGGAAACGAAAAAGGCTGTCGCCTCGTCGGCGTTCACGTTCCGCAGCGAGCCGACTTGTCTGACCGCTTCGAGAGGATCGTCGGTGCCGAGACGCCGGCGCCTGCCGCGGCCGTCGATCAACGCCAAGGCGCCGTCTTGGCGGTACACGCTTGTAGTGACCGTCCGCTGATCACGACCGGTTCGTTCCACCATAACAAGCGGCACCCGGCTGCGTGCCGCGGCGAGCCCGGCGTCGGGATCGTCGAACCATCCGACCGGCGCCGGCCGCAAAACGTTCGTGAGATAAAGCGCCCCGACGGCCTGCACCTCGCCCCCCTCGTCCATGTAGTGGCGAGGCCACTCGGCGGGAACGGCCGGCACGATGAAACAGCCGTCCGCGGTATCGGCTTTCATGGCGGCGAGCTTATTGACGGTTACGCCGCCCTCGGCGAGGCACGACGCGAGCGGCTGAGCGACCCGTAACAAGTCCGCGGCCTCCATCGACGCCGACGACACGGACACGACAGCCAGATTCTCCGCTTCGCCGCTGGCCGCAAAAGCATGAAACGCCTGGCCCATGTTGTGGTGAGAAGTCACCGACACACTGTCACGTCGAGGTTGTAGCACGTCGAGTCGCGTTCCCTCGGGAACCGACTCGACGGCGGCCATTCCCCGGCCCCGTCTGCAACGGAAACCGATGATGATCGCCCCGGAGTGCTCGACTGCGAAACGTGAGCGCAAGCTGTCACGACGTGAGCGCAAGCTGTCACGGACGACCCGGTAGCCGAAAGCGCGCAGCACTGCGGCCTCGTCGCCTGCCCGTAACTCCGTCAGCACCTGGGAAGGTAGCGGAGTCCCGTCGACAGTTCGAGGCTGGGGGCTCAGCTCGCCGAAAAGCACCTCCCTCAGTGGAATCCTCTCGGCGGTTCCGCAGCCGAGGTGTCCCTCGAGAACATCGACAGGCCGGTAACCGTTCGCTGCTACAGATTTCGCCTCGGCGGGAGCGAGCCCAGTCGCCTGCCACGCTCGACGCGTCGCCCGCTGCTCGAACACTTGCCACGCAACGCTGCCAGCGACGTCGTCCTCCGCTACGCCCGCCTCAATCTCGTGCAGGCAGGCACCCAAATCGAGGTCAGAGTCGCGCCATGCGAGAACCCTCGACGCGCTGACACCTAGCATTCGAAGAGCCATCGCCTGGCGGAAAAACGCTTTGGACTCGACCGTCCCAAGCGCCGCATCGTCGACGCCCAGACTCCGAGCCTCACCCTCAAGTAAAGCGTGCAGACCGTCGATCCCGGCGGCCTGGCCGTCATCAGACCGCTCCTGCAGGTCACGCAAGAACCGCAGATGACGGTGATCCAATCCGAGCTGGCTGAGCCGCCGCGCTGTCCCGAACTCGGCGCCGGCCTCTCGCAGCTGCTCAGTCTGATACGGCTCGAACCCGGCGTCAGCCCACTCGAGCGCCTCCAGCGGGGAAAGCCCAGCGCGGGCGTACACCTTCAACTCGAACGCCTTCAGCGGACGCCCATCCGCCCGCCGCCAAACGACCTCGCTGCCCTCAAGTTCTCGCTCTGAACCCACCTTCTGCTCCCGATCACCCTCTCGCCCCGAAATCATAGGACTGTCGGCGATCACAAGGCTACGGGGAACGAAAGTGACCCATAGGCTAAGCCGGGTTCGAGGTACTGCGTCACAGAGTAGGCCGGACCCTATGGGTCCATGCCGACGCGTGACAGTATGAACCGCACTTCGCCAAGCGTCGGCCTGAATCGAGGGGCAGGGAAGCGAACGACGTCGAGGCTGTCCGCGTCGATGGCATCGTCGGGGACTCGTTGTCACCGCCCAGCCCGCCGTGTCGGTCGCAGTGACCATCCCAGTACGCCTCTAAGATGCCCGGATGTGGACGACTCGCTGTTAGAGGTTGTGCTGGCGCGCCTCGACGACCCTAACCACCGCTGCGACGCGGGGGTCGAGGCGCTAGTCCTCGCGGCGCTTGACAGCGACACTGCGTTGAGAGAAGCCGTCGGCGAAAAAGGCCCTGTCAAAATGGTAGTGCCGAGGCCGGACGGGGCGGGCAGGGGGGAGGTATCTGTCTCGAAGATGTATTTGGAGCGGGTCCAGGTGAGTGGCTTCCGAGGCATCGGGCCTTCCGCCGAAATACGCTTTCAGCCCGGCCCCGGTTTGACGGTGGTGTGCGGCCGGAACGGGTCGGGCAAGTCGAGTTTCGCGGAGGCGCTCGAGGTGCTTCTCACCGGGAACATCAAGCGTTGGGAGAGTCGTTCGCGTGACTGGTCGAAGACATGGCGTTGTCTTCACGGGGGCGAAACGGTGGTGCGGGCTGACGTTCTCGTCGAGGGCGTCGCGGGCGTGACTGTCATCGAACGGCGGTGGACCCCGGAGCAGACGGCGATCGACGAGCCGACGACCAGCGTCCAGGCCGTCGGGCGGCCCCGTGCTGCGATTGGCAATTACGGATGGGCTGGCGCCGCTGGCGAGTTCCGCCCTTTTCTCAGCCATGTCGAGCTTGAGGCGCTTCTCGACGCGCCAGTCGCGCTGCACAAGCAGCTGAACGACCTCCTCGGCCTCGACGACCTCGACATCGCGGCGCAACGCCTGCGAAGCGAGCGGACCACTCTCGACAAGGTAGCCAAGGCCCACAAGGAGCCCGGCCGGTCGCTTGTCGAGGCCCTCCGCCTCTCAGACGATGAGCGGGCGCCAGCGCTCCTCGCTCTAGTCGAATCAAAGAAGCCGGACTTTGACGCGATCGAGGCGGCAGCAGTCTCGACCGACGAGTCCGACCCTTCCGGTGCCGTCCTAGCTGCTCTTGCCGCTATCGCTATTCCGAGCGTCGAGGAGGTCACCGAGGCGAGCGGCGCCCTTCGCCGGGCAGCGCAAGCTGTCAGCGACGCAGACACCGACATAGCCGCAGGCGCCGAGACGGCAGCGGCTCTTCTGCGCGCTGCCCTCGAGCACACCGCCGCCCATCCGGGCGCGGACTGCCCTGTTTGTGGGACGACCGGGGTGATCGATGACAGCTGGCGTGCCCGCACCCGCGATTCCGTCACCGCGCACGACCTGGCGACCTTCGAGCTAGCCCGCGCTCGACGCGATCTGACCAAAGCTAAGGCTGCGGCCGCGACGCTCCTACGGCCAGCCCCGGTCGTATTAGGCGACGCCGTCGGCGCCGGTATCGACGCCGAGGATCTGCGTTCTGCGTGGCAGCGGTGGTCCACGTCTGTCAGTGACCCCCTCGAACTCGCCGACCACCTCGACGCTGCTTACCCAGACCTTGTAGCCGCACTGACCGGCGTGCGCGAACAGGCCGGTGACGCCCGCAAGGCGAGACAGGAGACGTGGTCGCCGCTCGCAAGGACGACACTCGAATGGTGCAGCAAAGCCAGGCAAGCTGCTGGTGCTGTCGAGCGGATCAAGGTGGTGAAGAACGCCGAAACGTGGCTCAAGGAAGGCAACGACGCTCTGCGAGCGGAGCGTCTGCGCCCTATCGCTGATCAGATCAAACGGAACTGGACGCAGCTCCGCCAGGCGAGCAACGTCGAGCTCGTCGACTTGCGTCTCGCCGGGTCCGCGAATCAGGCGCACGTCGATTTCGATCTCACTGTAGACGGAACCGAAGCCGGCGGGCTCAGCGTTCTGAGCCAGGGTGAGACGAACGCTCTGGCGCTGTCGGTGTTCCTGCCGCGGGCGGCGCTGCCCGCTAGTCCGTTCGGGTTCATTGTCATCGACGACCCCGTCCAAGCGATGGACCCTTCGAAGGTTGATGGCCTTGCGCTGATGCTCGCCAGTGCCGGCGAAACCCGGCAAGTTATCGTATTCACCCACGACGAGCGCCTCCCCGAAGCCGTTCGCCGCCTTGCCATCCCGGCCAGGGTCATGCGCGTCAGTCGGCGCGCGTCCTCCAACGTTCAAGTCGACGTAGCCAAGGACCCGACCGATGCGCTCCTCGACGACGCGCGCCAAGTGGTCAAAGGCGAGACCGTCCCCGCAACCGTCGCCGAGAAGGTCGTCCCGGGCATCTGTCGCATGGCGCTCGAAGCGACACTCAACGACATCGCCCGCCGTCGCCTTCTTGCAGCCGGTGCCGGTCATGGCGAAGTGGAAGAAAGAATCGCCGGTGCCAGACGGCTATGGGAACGACTGTCGTTAGCCGCTAAAGGAACGGTGGTAGCAGACGCCGACATCCAGAGCTGGGCCAGAAACAAGCTCGACGTCAAGTCAGTGGAACTGCTCTTCTCCCTCAACCGCGCCGCCCACGGCAACCAGGTCCACGGACTGTCGATGGCCGACCTTCCCGCCGACACCCGCACGCTGACCCGGAGGATCACCGAGGCCGCCACATGACCCCCCGCCCGGGACCAGCCGAACTACTCGCTTACGCCCGGAAGGCGACCGGGGCAGGCGACAGCAGTCGATGGGGTCGCTCTTGGGAACGCAGTGCCGTATTCCTCACCAGAACCGCCCTTGAGAGCACCGTCGCCAATCGGTGGACCGGATCGCTCGCCGACATGCGATGGGCGCCAATGTCAACCCAGCTGATCTGCCTACCCTGCTACCTAGACCCCGACCTCGCCCACCGCGTCCACGCCGCGTGGGCTCAGCTGTCCACGGCCTGTCACGCCCACCCATACGAACTCCCGCCAACAATCGCCGAACTACACCGCTGGATTGACACCGTAGACCAACTCATCGCCGCCCCCACCGAGGCGTAAACTCTCCCGGAATCTGGTCGCAGTGGTGTCCCTCGCGCCCAGCCGAAGTCGCCGTGGATCAGGATCCCGCACTGGTTGGGTTTCAATGTCCGGTACGGCAGCCATTGGACTTCGCCGAGCATGTGGTGTCCCTCCTCAAGTACAAGGCGAATTTGGAGACGCCTCGCAGTTGTCAACGAGCCAGGCAGTACCGCATTCCGACACGACGGTCACCGCGCTGTCGGCCTCGATGTCTTCGGTGAGGTCTCGCCACGGGTCGCCGTCCTGTCACAATGCCAACCTCGGCCTGCATTGTGACACTTCGGAAACGCTCATCGACGTACTCTTTGACTGTACAGTCGTGGCCACCGGCTGAGGCCACAGTGGAAGGGCAGCGATTTCAGCCAGGAGCTAATCGTGCCTGTCGCCTGGGACATCGGCTCAACGCTCGGGGCCCAGGTGTTGCGTTTTGACCGCAGGGCAGCTGTTCGTGCAGGAATGGCCGGAGCGATGCTCTGGAAGGTAGGTAGAAGCGAGGTCGAAAAAGGGCGCGTACTGTCACAAGCGACTACCGGTACGTCTTCGACACCTTTCCCACCCGAGTTAGTTGTTTGGTGAAGGTCACGACTTCCGAACTCTGCTCCGAACCTCAAGTCTGCCAACGTGCCAAGCCGCTGGATAGGCGCCCCATCAAGATCGGACGAGCCGCTCCACGCAAACGCCGCCTTTGAGTCCTCGGAATGCAGCGAGAATTATGGTGGGTTGTTGGCGTATCGCAGCTTTGGCCCGTCGCGTTCGATTTGGCCGTTGTCGACGAGCTTTTCGATGGCCTTTGCGATGCGGCCCGCGATGCCGTCGCCTGTCCGTTGCCATCCGAAGAGGCGTGAGACGTGGCGTGTGAGTTCTTCTTGTTCGATCGAGCGGGCGTCGTGCACGAGGCGGAGGGCGGCTTGCGCGATCTCGTTTAGCGGTACGTGGTCGGCTGCCCGTTCGGTTTCGGGTCGCCCGGGGACTGGGATGCGCACGTGCCGCAGTTTCTGGTCTTTGAGGCGGAGGAATCCGCCGCGGTCGGTTTCGACTATCCCGGCGTGTGTGAGGACGATGAGTTGTTCGTCGAAGACGCCGCGGATTCTGCTGCCGGCGCGGGCGACGCCCCATGCTTCTCGGACTCGTCGGATGAGTAGCTCTTGGTGTATCGGGGCTTCGCCAGCGAGCACGCGTCTGATAGCGGTTTGGAGGATGTAGTGTGCGTCGGGGGAGGTGATGTCGAGTCCGCGGGTGCGTAGGTTGAGTTCGGCGATAGGATAGGGCGTCGTCCAGGTTTGGGCGGCTTGTTCGTCGACGGGCGTGTGGTTGACAGTGACGTGGCTCGCCGGGGTGTCTCCGGTCGACGCCGCCAGGGAACCGGAGCGCTGCTGGGCGGAGTGGATGGCTTCGCGTAGAGCGTTTAAGGCACGGTCGTGGTCGTAGTACCAGGCGGTGCTCCAGATGTGGTGGATCGTCCATCCCTGGGCTACGAGTTGTTCGTGTCTGAGACGGTCTCGGTCCCGGGCGGCTTTGGATGAGTGGTAGGCGAACCCGTCGCATTCGACGCCGAGCAGGTACCCGCCTGGTGTCTGGGTGTCGCGGACCGCGAGGTCGATGCGGTAGCCGCCTTGTCCGACTTGGGGGACGACGTCGTAGCCCCAGCTGCGAAGCTGGCGGGCTACTTCCTCTTCGAATGGGCTTTCTGCGTCCCGCCCGCTGGGGCCTACTTCGAGGCTGAGGGCTGCTGGGCCGCGCTCGGCGAAGTCGAGGTAGCGGCGGAGGTGGCGGACGCCTTCGCTGGTTGATGCTCCGACGAAGTCGGCTGCTGTCACCGAGGTGACGATCTCTACGCGCTTTCGTGCGCGGGTGATGGCAACGTTGAGCCGCCGTTCACCGCCGGGTTTGTTGAGCGGACCGAGGTTGAGGGTGAACTTGCCGGCCTCGTCGGGTCCGTAGCCGACGGAGAAGACGATGATGTCTCGTTCGTCGCCTTGGACGTTTTCGAGGTTCTTTACGAAGAAGCCGTTCAGGCGGTCCCCGCCGAAGTAGTCGTCGAGTTCGGGCAGGTCCTTGCGGCGCCGATCGAGAGCGATTTCGATGGCCGCCGCTTGGGCTTCGGAGAACGCGACGACCCCGAGACTCGCGTGGGGGTGGCGCCGGGCGTGTTCGATGACGCGTTCGACGACGGCGTCCGCCTCGATCGGGTTGTCCCGGGCACCGCCGCGGCGGTAGATGCCGTCGACTTTGTAGACCTTGACGCCGGTGTCGTCGCTGTCGGGTGCGGGAGTTGGGAACGTGACGAGGCGCCCATCGTAGAACGAGTAGTTCGAGTACGTGATGAGCGACTCG
The DNA here is from genome assembly GCA_021815935.1 of Actinomycetes bacterium. Next base: position 4,259 of record JAKAZH010000032.1, on the reverse strand, counting down.
TCGCGGCTGCGGTAGTGCCACGACAGTGGGAGGGACACGATGCCGCCCTGGCCTTTGCAAAGGTCGAGAACGGACTGGAACTCCTCGAACTGTCCCTCTTCGTAATCGTCGGTCTCGTCGGAGTCGACCCCCGCGAAGAACGATGTCGGGGGCAGCTGTTTTTGGTCGCCGGCGACGATGAACTGACCGCCTCGGTAGATGGCGTTCACAGCGTCGCAGGGACGGACCTGGGACGCCTCGTCGAATATGACGGTGTCGAAGCGCACGTCGCTGCTGAGGAACTGGCTGACGGTGAGCGGGCTCATGACGAAGCACGGTTTGAGGGCCTGCGCGATGTCGGCTGTCGCGCTGAGGAGATCACGGATGGGCATGTGCCGCCGCTGCTTTTCCGCTTCGCGGACGATAATCCCGGCCACGCCGAGCGTCGATCTTGGTCGGCGGTCGCTGCACGCTTGGACGACTCGTGCGCTGGCCAGCTCGAAGAGGCGTCGATCGAGCGCTCGGAACTCCTCGACGATCGACTCCCGATCGACGTGTCGTCGGGTTCCTAGACGTGCGTCGTCGTTGAACACGGCGTCGATGTAACCCTCGAGCACGCTTCGCTCTATGACTCCCGGCACAGCTGCCTTGTCCACCCGTGACTTCTCGCAGAACTCGACCTGATCGCCGAGACCGGCGTTGACAAGCGCGGAGCGAGCAGCACGAAACGTCGCCCATTCGGCGATGTCGCCGGTGGTGCGTCCAAGCTGGTCGACGAGGAGTCGGGCGTCCTCGAAGGTGACATCTAGGCGGCTCGACAGTCGTGTCGCGTGACGGTCTTCGAAGTGGGCTAGAAGCGTCTCGCGGGCCCGTCCCCAGGCGTCGAGGGCCGCGTCGAGCGGTTCCGGCGCCGCCGCGACGGTGAGCAACGCCTCCGCCTGCGCAGGCGTCGCCGCAACGCCGAGCAGTCCCCGCACCTTTCTCGCCCAATCTGCAGACGCGCCGAGTTCATCCCAGTCGGTGTCGACACCCTGGTAGACGCCCCCGAGGAGATTCTGATCGGAGGGAAGGCGGTCGCTCAAGTGACGCCGGCAGTGTTCTCGGGCGGACAACAGCTCCGCCGCCAGTCGCAGATCGCCGGCGCGCAGCGGCCGGCCGGCGACGGACTCAAGCCCGACAAGCGAGGAGCGGACTGCCGCGAGTAGTACCGACGCGTCCGCGGCGAGTTGCGCGATATCGGCAACAGGCCGCCCGGCGAGGGACATCTTGAGCCCGCCCGACAGAGGCGCTGCGGCGGAACGGAACTGCTCGCTCAGGGCGGCGAGTTTCTCGGCGTCGGCGAACAGGCCGGCCGGCGGGCGCAACACTGCTTCGGCGACGGTGTCGCGATAGACGTCCGCTCCCAGTACGCCTAGAGCTGTCCGGGCGACCTCAATCGCCTCGTCGATCGCCGCAAAGTCGCTGTCGAGTCCTTCGTAGAAGCCTTCGAGAATCGCCGCGTGTTTCCTCTCTAGGCGTTGCAGCTCTCGCGTCCGCTCCTGCCAGAGCCTCGCGTCATCGAGGCGGGCGAGCGCTTGCGGCGTTAACCGTCTTGCCTTGAGGTGCGCCTCGAGGAGCGTCTTGTCTTCGCGGTATGCCTTGCGAAGCTTGGCGAGGCCGGTGTGCACTGTCCGGAATCGCAGGGACAGGCCTTCGAGGTCCAGGCTTAGAACGCTGTCCTCGAAGATCGCCGAGATCGGCTGTCGAGCGGCGAGCACGCTTTCGGTTGCGGTGCCTAGCGCGGCGCGCGCCTCGCTGACAGCTCCCAGAGCCATCGGATGTAACCACGCACGTTCAGGGCGATGCCGTGCGACTGCGACGCGTCCTAGACGCGCCAGTTGCCCGCACCGCTCGACCGAGACAGCCTCGTCGGGCACAGCGAACCATGCGCCGACCAGCCGGGCGGCGCCTACCAGCTCGGCGGATATCCCCGGCAGAGCAACGCAAGCACCTTCCACGTCCTGAAGGTCGCTCGGCGTCGCATCCAGCAGCCCTTCAGGTGCACCCAGTAACGCTTCGACGCGTGAAAGGGCCTGTCCCGCCTCGATGACACCTTCAAGGTTGCTCTGCTTCCAGCCGGCGCCGAGCTGCCCGTCGAGCGCCTCGGTTGACTCGCGGTGAGGGTCCGCCAAAGTTCGGAGTTCTGCGATGCGACGCTCAATCACTTCGACGGTGTCGCAGGTGAGCCAAGCCGTTGGCACACTCTTGCGCTCGGCGAGAGCGTCGAGCAGGCGAAGGACACGGCGCGAGTCGTGGAAACCCGCCGGAGGATCGAGTTGAAGGGCGCCCCCGAGGGCAGCGGACAGCTGTCGGACCTCGTCGAGGCGCCTGCTCGCGTCGGAAACCTGTCGTTGGAGAACCTCGCGACCGGCGGCGGTGCCTTCGGATGCATCGAGGTCACGCCAGACGAAGGCGTCTCCACGCTCGACTGGTCCCCACGACCGGGCGAGGCGATCCGCGTGCTCTCGAACGGCGAGCAGGTCGCCGGCGCTGAACTGTGCGCTGCAAGCCCGGGCGACCGGCGCCTGCGCGAGACCGATCAGTGACTGCTGACGGCCGATAACGTCGTGCAAGGACATCCCGAGCGGCTGGCGTTTCTCGTTCATCGCGGCGGCGTACGCGGACAGCTCCCTGCGTCGCGAGCGGACCGCCGCCACATCGGTGTCCGAGAACGACGTGGCAACATTTGAACGCTGCGCCAAGGCTTGCGCAAGGCAGGCGGCGACCTCGCGGCGCGTGACACGCTGGTCGTGTAAGCCGAGCAGAAAGTCGCCGAGGCCGGCGGCCGTGAGTCTTTTCGTCACGACGTCCAACGCGGCGGCTTTCTCCGAGACGAAAAGGACCCGTTTGCCGAGCCTGAGCAGCTCGGCGATCACGTTCGTGATCGTCTGGCTCTTGCCGGTACCGGGCGGCCCGTCCATAACGAAACTAGCGCCCCTCGCCGCCGCCTCCACGCACTGGCGCTGAGTCGAGTCTGCGTCAAGGACCGTCGGATACGCCTCGGGCGGAACTATCTCGTCCAGGGACTCCTCGGGCACCGGGTTGAATGACAACCGGCCTACCCCTTCGACACTTGACGCCCCAGCCAGCGAGCCGATCAGCTCGTGAGAAGCGATCGCCTCCTCGTTGCGGCGGAGGTCCTGGTACATCACCTCCTTCTGGAACGAGAAACGTGCAAGCACCGCCCGAGGCTGGACACTCCAGCCAGGCTTATCGGACACCGCTTTTGCTACCCCGGCAAGCACCTCCGAAACGTTCACGTCGACGTCCAAGTCAGAAAAGACGATCCCGAAATCGCTCTCCAGCCTCAGTGCGAGCGCCGGATTGAAAACAACCTCCCCCTCCGACAGGACCAAGCGAAACAGTTCCCTCGGCGAACGCCTCTCCAAACGGACAGGAACGAACAGCAACGGGCTCGACGCGGCCCGGTGATCCTCCGGGTCCTCCCACTCCAACATCCCCAAACCGAGATAGAGAATCCAGATCCCCTTATCGAGGAACTCCTGAGTGGAAGTACGGTTAAGAGTCCGAAGCGACGCCGCTAGCTCACGCGCCGACGACTTCGACGTCCACACAGCCCCCGGCGTCCCACCGCCGCTACCGGATCCGGCATCACCGGCCGGCTGCACGACGGTGAGTACCTCGGTGATCGAGCTGGCCTCCTCGTCGTCTGAAGCCGCCGCTTGAAACACCCAGTCCGGACTACGCGGCCCTGCGAGCCGAGAGAACAACACCTCCGGGGCGGGTCCCGTGATCTCCAGGCTGCCGACCCTCAAATGCCGAAAATAGAGCAGGTTGCTGTTCCGGGTCAGGCTCAAAAGATCGTCCCGCCAGACGCGAACCTGCTCCACGACCCGACTTTCCGGCACCACCATTCCACCCTCCAAGCGACTGCCCTGATCAGATCACGAGATCCTACAGGCGATGCGGCGACACCGCAGGCGACGACTAAGACGACAAAACGAAACGTGTCCACGCACGGTCCGAAAGTTGCGCAAGGACAGTTAACGCCTTAGGCGGGACTGGCTTGTTGGTTGACGGTCCGCTGATTGTGCTGCGACGAGGTTTTGATTGATAGGGGGTCCGGCAGCAACGGGCCTGAAGGGCGGAGTGGTGGACTCCAAGCCCGGTTGCGATTTCACTTGCTTCTTGCGGTCGAGCGGCGGGTTAACCAGGCTTTCGTCAGACGCTGTACGAGGTCCCAACTCTTGCTGGATGACTATCTTCCGGTCCTGGGTCAG
>JAKAZH010000031.1 GCA_021815935.1 Actinomycetes bacterium | reverse complement strand
GGAGATAACCCCGAGGATCCCAAGCCCTCGGAGCGACAGGTCGAGCACAGCCACGTCGAAGCGAAGCGGCGCAGCGACGACCGCCTCGCCGTCGGCGCCTTCGGCGACGATACGAAATCGCCCGTCGTCAGACAGCGACCTCCCGAGGAGGGAACGCAACTGGGCGTCGTTCGATCCAATAACGACCCTGATGTGAGCTGGCGAGCGTCGTTCCATGTTCGACATAGGTCAATTCTCGTTCTCCATCGGGAACTCCTGCCCGAGCCGAGAGTTACGATGGGCAGAGCCGAAAGTCACAGACCTGACAACTTATGCCGCGCGGGATGGAGCGATCCGGCAGTACTCGTGACTGGGGAACCCGAAGCCTCCGGCCCGATGTCCAGCTTGATCGTCTTTGTGTAGTTCATTGGCTTCTCCTTGGTTGGTGTCTCAGGCTCTACCCGGACTGGCTCCGCTCCGCACCGCTTCGCCTCAGCGGTGGTGCTGGTAGTCGGCTGATCCGGGCGATATCAATGGGCGAAATGGACTTGGGGCAGAACCCGGTTGAGCCAGGCGGGGCGATACCACATGTGGTGGCGCCCCAGGCGGAGCAGAACCGGGAGTAACACGAGTCGAACGACGAGGGCGTCGAGGGCGACAGCTACAGCGAGGATGACGCCCATTTCTTTCGGGGCGAGCGGCCCTGAAAGGGCGAAAGTCAAGAACACGGCGATCATCACCGCCGCCGCGGAGATGACGACCCGGCCCGAGGTGCCGACCGACCCGGTCATGGCGTGTTCAGCGTCGGGATGGGTTTCGTAGCGCTCCTTTGCGGCGGACAGCAAGAAGAGGGTGTAGTCCATCGCTACACCGAAGACCATAGCCCCGAAGAACAGCGGCCCCCATGCGTCGACGAAGCCTTGCGGCGTGAAGTTGAGCAAGCCGGACAGATAGCCGTCCTGGAAGATGAGCCGGGCGATCCCGAACGCCCCGGCGACCGAAAGGCCTGTAACCACCACGCCGGCCAAGGCAACGAGCGGGGCGCCGAGCGCTACAAGAAGCAGGAGGAACCCGATGACGGCGAGCACACCGAACACCAGAGGGGTCCGGCTGGCAAGCGCGTGCTGCAGGTCGAAGTTCTCAGCTGCTGCTCCTCCCACGAGGCTACCTGCGGGCAGGGTGCGCCGGATGAGGTCGATGGTTGACCCGGTTGCCGGAGTTGACGGCCCGGAGGTAGGCACGACCTGGTCGAGCGTCCACCCGCCCGACGTCGGCCCGGGCATCGTTGCTGCCACGCCAGGAGTGCGCGACAAGACGTCGAGGGCAGCGTTTTGGCTGGAGGCCGGCACGACGACCTGAAGGGTGCCGGGAGCGCCGGGCCCGAAAGCGTCGGTGACCTGGTTGTAGCCGATCCGGGCGTTTGCCGACGCTGGGATAATGGTGATCGACGGCATCGAGGTGCGCAGCCCTATGACGGGAGCGGCCGCCAGGCCGAGAACGACCAGCGCTGCCAGCCCGGCCGGCAGGGGGTGCCGCCAGACTGCGCGCCCCCACGAGTGGAGCCGTTGCTCCAGTTTGTAGCCGTGCGGTTGGTCGGGCGAGCGGCCCCGGCCGACGAGGACGCGGCCGGAGTCGATGCGAGTGCCAAGCTTGCCCAACACGGCTGGGAGCAGAGTGAGGGTCGCGGCCAGGACGGAGATCACGGCGAGCATGATCCCGAGTGCCATAGAACGGAAGGCGGGACTGGGCACGAGAAGGATAGCGGCAAGGGATGCGAGGACGGTCAGTGCGGAAAAAGCAACAGCCTTGCCGGCGGTGGCCATTGCTTCGCCAACCGACGCGGTCGCCGCAGCCCGATCGCCGGGGATGGCGTTGCGGCGGTGCATGGCGCCCCGGAAACGCACGACCAGGAACAGGGCGTAATCGATGCCAAGGGCCAACGCGAACATGAGCGCGAAGTTCAGCGCCCATATGGACACGGGGGCGATCTTGTTGGCCAGCACGAGGGCACCGGCAGCGACGAGCAGTCCGGCCATTGTAAGCATGAGGGGTAGGCCGGCCGCGACCAGGCTGCCGAAGGCGACGGCCAGGATCGCGATGGTGACTGGCCATGACAGCATCTCAGAGCGCATCATCGCCGAATGGTTTACCGAGTTGAAGTTCGCCCAAAGGGCGCTGTCGCCGGTGAGAGTGGCGCTCACGGTGCCGGTGCCGGCACGGCCTATCGGGCCAGCCAGGTGCTCAGCTGCCGTTACCATGGCGTTCGAGCCGACCGCAGCGCCGGCGGTGATAATCCCGGTCCGTCCGTCAGACGAAATTGACACCCCCGGCTGCGGTTCGACCACGGCGGAAACTGCCGGATCAGCCCGCAAAAGGCTTGTGACCTTGGCTATGACAGCTCGGGCGGGCGGGTCGGAACTGATCGGGCCGGTACGGTCGACGACGACGACTTGCAGGGCGCTTGCACCGAGGCCGTGGAAGTCCCGCTGGATCACGTTGCGGGCTTCGACCGACTGCGACGTCGAATCCTGCCAGCCCGCCCCCGCTAGAACGGACTGGACTCGGAGGGCGAAAAATCCGAAGGCGACGATTACCACGGCCCAGGCCAGTAGCACGATCCGCAGATGCGTGGCGGTCCAGGTCCCGAGTCGGTACATCAAGCCCGGTTCGCCAGACACCGATCGGTTTGTCGACGGGCGGGTAGAAACTTCGGCGACGCTCATCGGTGATCGACTCTCTGTATCGAATCAGCGCCGTTTGTGATGTCGGCGGGTAGAAGAGCATCCAGTTCGGCGACCCGGCGGCGGAGGCTTCCGCAGACCATCTCGCATAGTTCGAACAGGTCTGGATCGGCGATCGAGTAGTAGGTCCTGTTGCCTTCCTTCACGCGTCTGACGAGGCCTTCCTCGAGCAGTATCCCGACGTGTTTGGACAGGTTCTGCTGGGAGGCCCCGGTGGCTCTCTGAAGGTCGGCCCCCATTGCGGGGCCGTCGCGCAGCGCGTCGAGGACATGAATCCGAGTCGGCTCGCTCAGCACCCTGAAGCGGTGGGCGATCAGCTCGACTAGGGCGTCGGGAAGCGGTTTCGGCAAACTCACGTCCGCCACATTACACCATTTAACAACTGTGTAGTTGTAACAGTTGTCACTCGGCTACTTGGATCACGGTCCTCAAGGGAGGGGCCCTTCCTGGGTCATGACGCGCCAAACTGGGAAGATGAGCGAAGTAGGCCTGAGAAAGACGTCTGCAGCGGTGGACAGTGGCAGGCTGGGTGGCCGGAAATGAACCGCCTCGCCCAGGAAACAAGCCCCTACCTGCGCCAGCACGCCGGCAACCCGGTCGACTGGTACCCATGGGGCTCAGAAGCGTTCGAGGCCGCCCGTACCAGGAACGTACCCATCCTGCTCTCCGTCGGCTACTCGGCCTGCCACTGGTGCCACGTGATGGCCCACGAAAGCTTCGAAGACGCCGAGGTCGCCGCCAAGATGAACGACCTCATGGTCAACGTCAAAGTTGACCGCGAGGAACGCCCCGACGTCGACAGCGTCTACATGGACGCTGTGCAGGCGATCACAGGCTCCGGGGGCTGGCCTATGACCGTGTTCCTCACGCCCGACGCTCGGCCGTTCCACGGCGGAACCTACTTCCCGAAAGCGCAGTTCCTTGCGCTCCTCGACAGAGTCGGGGAGCTTTGGGCGAACCAGCGCGCCGAGCTCGACGATGCGGCCACGCATCTCGCTGAAGCGGTCCGCGCGCAGACTTCGCTCCCCTCTGCGAGCTGGGCCGCCGGCGGGGACCCTGCCGCCGGCTCCGATCCGGCGCTTCTGGAACGCACCGGGGAAGCGCTCCTGGCCCGATTCGACCCGGAGTGGGGTGGTTTCGGCAGAGCACCAAAATTCCCGCAGCCTCCGATGCTGGAGGCGCTTCTGCAGGCGGCCGTAGCTACAGGCAGGCCCGACATGATGGCCGCTCTCACCACGACCCTCGACGCCATGGCGGCAGGCGGGATCTACGACCATCTCGGCGGCGGGTTCGCCCGATACTCGACGGAGCGCACCTGGCTGGTACCCCACTTCGAGAAGATGCTCTACGACAACGCGCTACTCGCACGCCTCTACCTGCACGCTTGGCAGGCAACGCGACGCCCCGCCTACCTGCAGGTCCTACGCGAAACGCTCCGATACTTGATGACGTCTCCGGTCCGTCTGCCCGGGGGCGGGTTCGCCTCGGCCGAGGACGCCGACAGCGATGGCGTGGAGGGCAGGTTCTACGTGTGGGACCACGGCGAGGTCGAGGAGGTGGCCGGACCCGAGACGGCCGACTGGTACGGCGTGACCGGGGCAGGCAACTGGGAGGGAGCGAACATCCTCCATCGGCCCCGCAAGCACGCCCGGGCGAACGGGACCGACGAGGCGCTGTGGCCATCGTCCGGCGACTGGCTCGCACGACCCGTAGCTGTAGATGAGGGCCGCAGGAGGCTCCTGGCACGCCGGGATGCCAGGAACCGGCCGGGATTGGACGACAAGGTGCTCACAGAGTGGAACGCGATGGCGGTGGCCGCCCTTGCCGAGTGCGGCGCCGCGACGGGAGATGCGCAGATGTTGGGCGAAGCGGAGCTCGTAGCGACCTTCCTTCTCGCCAACTCGCGAAACGACGGCGGTCGTTGGATGCGAAGCTGGCAGAACGGGACCGCCCGGCACCTTGCCTTCGCATCCGACTACGCGTGGCTGGTGGAGGCATTCACCCGCCTGGGGGAGGCAACGGGGCACAGCAGATGGTTCGAGGATGCCCGCCACGTCGCGGACGGCCTCCTGGAGCTGTTCTGGGACGACGAGCGTCGGGCGTTTGCCACCTCGGGCGTCGACGCGGAGCGCTTGATCGCGGCACCCCTCGACGTCAACGACGGGGCGCTCCCGTCGGCGAACTCCGTTGCGGCGAACGCACTGCTGCGCCTCGGAGCGATCACCGGCGAGACACGCCTGTCGGATCGGGCGAGGACGGTGATCGACTCGATGGGGCCGGCCCTCGACAAATCCCCGATGTCTTTTCCCGGGATGGTAGCTGCCGCCACCCTAGCCCGGGGGGGCATCACGGAGGTAGTGATCTCCGGGTCACGTCCGGACCTCCTCGCTGCCCTGCGAGGCGTATATGTCCCTTCGGCGGTCGTCGTTTGGGGCGAGCCTTTCGACACGCCCTTGTGGGAGGGCCGCGTCGACGAGGCCCGCGACGGCCGCGCCTACGTCTGTCGCGACTACGCTTGCCGGGTACCGGCCAGCGACGTCTCGACATTGTCAAACCAGCTGGCCGACCTGAACGGATAGAGCATCCACCAAACACGACGACGCAGGGACAAGTATTAGATCTCGTGACTTCTGCCATCGCAACCGACCGGCTGTTGATCTCCAGCATGGACCGGACCTCACCCTGCGGCAGCGCGGTCACCGCCCCCGATTACCGCCCTGTTGTCAAGGAGATGCCGAGGGTGAACGTCGAGTCGGGCGTGACGCTTCGCCTGGTGCTTCTCGCCGCCGACAGCCGGCACTGCGCAGGGATCGACGTCGAATCCGGAACCCTGGTGAGGGCTTGGGCGACGTTTCCTTTCGGGGTGCGTTTCTCACCGTATGACGTCGTCGAGGTCACGTTGGGTGGCGACGACGACGCCGACACGCTACCGGACCCGGCTCAGCCTGAAGCGGTTGCCATCCAGACACCACCCGAAGTCGTCGACCGCCTCACCGGCAGGCGCTGCGAGCGAAAGCTGAAGGCGCTGCTTCATCCGAAGGACAGGCCGCTTCTCAACAACCCGTCGACGGCCATCCCCTTCTGGGAGCGCCGCAACGACCATCCGTCTATCGCCGTGGTCGACCCCGGCGATCCCGTGGTCCTGGTGAGGCAAGGCTCCTACCTTGGCGCCCGCTTCGAGTGGCAAGGACATGTGCGGGAGCTCCCGTGCCTCGATCGGAGTTTCGCCGGCGAGATGGACCGCTCCGGGATGCTGCGCACGCGCGCACCGAAAGGGAGCCGCCTGCTCGTCGCTTTCACACCCCCGATCGAGGGTCGATGCCACAAGGTCGTGGAGTCGATCCTTCCCAGGCCCTAGGGCGCAAGCGTGCAGTATCGGTTGCGAGAGGCTGTCGCTAGGCGGAGTATTTGGCCGCGAGATCCTCGGCCATAGCCCAACCGAACGAGATCAGGACATCACGTCGATCGCTGTCGAGGGGCTCCATGAGTGACGCCACCTCCGGATCGATGGAATCCGGATCGTCGACGTCGAAGTCGAACAAGCCGACGGCGCTTCCGTCGCCGGTGACGATGAACGAGCGGTCGTCGATGCGCCCCTCCGCCCCGAAACGCTTCGCGAGGCGGCGGCTCCACGCCCGCTCCTCGCCGCTCGGCTTGTGACCAGGCCGGGGGCAGATATCCTCGAAACTGGCGAAAGTTGCGAACCCACCGGGACTGAGAAAGCGCGTTCCGATGAGGACGTCCTCGTCAGGGAACGCCAGGACGGCCCTGTGGAGCTGCGCCGCCCGGATCTCTTCGAGGATTTCGGACGACCCTGGACCGCGAGCGACCGATGCGAGCCCCCACAGGACGCACGGCGTTCCTCCTATGCGCTCCAGGGTGCAAAAAGAGAAGCCACGCAGGTGCCCGGACTCTCTGACCTGGGTGATGAGAACCCAGGCCTCGGGTTGCTTCGATATGAGGCCGATGTCAAAACCCGCAGGTCCGTCGACGACCATATCCGCCATCTCGGCGAGCTCGGCGTCCGAAAGTGCGGTGCAGTCCTTCGTTTCCGCTTCCAGTCTCATGCGTAGATTGATCTCCTAACCCACTGTCTCCGCCCATACAGTTTAGGCCGCCGGGACGTCATAGCGAAACCGCGCTCGGCCCGAGAAGCTCGCGAAGCTCCGCGGTCAACCCGCCAGTCGGCTCCACCCAGAACTCCGAAGGCAAGCGAAGGCACTTGTCCCCCAGGTGCACCAGGACGGGCGACATGCCTGGGTGGCCGCTCAGCACCTCCTTGAGACGTTGGGCTCTATCTGCGCTAAAAGCCTGCAACGGAACTTGGATGTGCAAAGAAACGATCTCGTCGTCGCGGCCTTCGACTTTCTCCACATCCATACAGATCAGTTTCGGAGTGTCGTCACGCTGGTCGAGGCGCCCCTTGACGACCACGACGCCGTCATCGCCGAGCAGGTGACCGACTGAGGCCATCGTCTTCGGGAACACCCATACCTCGATTGACGACGACAGGTCCTCCAAGTTGAAGGTTGCCATCAAGTCGCCGCGCTTGGTGTACTTGCGGACAAGGCCGCTTACGACCCCCCCGACGGAGCGCACGTCCGCGTCCCTCCCCTTGAACCCACCCCCTAACCGGGGGCCGACTTCGCCGGCCCCCTCCCTGGCCGCCTGGTCGCGAAGCTCGGCGACGGTCACGTCGCAGCGGCGCGAGATGGTACCTTCCAGCCCTTTGAGCGGATGGTCCGACAGGTACAGTCCCAGCATCTCCTTCTCGAACGCGAGGCGGGTGGCCTTGTCGAAGTCCTGGTCAGGGATCGTAACCCTCGCGTCGTCGAAGAACGACGTCTCGGCGCCGAGATCCCCGAAGAGGCTCATGACCCCCTGGTCGGCCTCTCGTCGGCGGGCGAGCGTCCTGTCGATGATCGTCTCGTACACCAGCATGAGCCCTTGGCGGGGATGGCCGAGCGAGTCGAACGCGCCCGCCTTGATGAGCGACTCCACTGTGCGCTTGTTCAACGCTGCGGGGTCGACCCGGGAGCACCAGTCGTAGAAGTCGACGAACGGCCGCCCGTCGACGCGCTCCGCGATCATCCGGTCGACGAGCGCCTCACCGACGTTGCGGATGGCCGAAAGACCGAAAGGTATCACCCACCGCCTTGATCCATCCTCGGCGAGCACCTCGGTCGCGGTGAACTCGGAGGTCGCCACGTTGATGTCAGGCACGAGGACTTCGATGCCCTGGGCGCGGCATTCGGCTAGGTACACCGCCGTCTTGTCCTTGTCGTCTTTGACGCTTGTGAGAAGCGCTGCGAGGTACTGTGCCGTGAAGTTGGCCTTGAGCCAGGCGGTCTGGTAGCTGACGTAGCCGTAGCCGAAAGCGTGGCTGCGGTTGAACCCGTAATCGGCGAAAGGCTCGATGATGTCGAAGAGCATCTTGCCGACCGCACGGCCGTAGCCGGCCGTCTCGCAGCCCTCCTCGAACTTCTCGCGTTCTTCGGTCATCACCTCGCGGATCTTCTTCCCTGCCGCCTTCCGCAGGTTGTCCGCCTCGGCGAGGCTGTAGCCGGCGAACTTCGTGGCGAGGAGCATCATCTGCTCCTGGTAGATGCAAAGCCCGTAGGTGTTGCCGAGCACCTCCTCCATGTCGGGGTGCTGGTACACGACCGGCTTGCGACGGTTTTTGCGGTCCGCGTAGTCGTTGTGCATGTTCGCGGCCATCGGGCCGGGACGGTAGAGGGCGACCAGCGCCGCGACGTCCTCGAAGCCGGTAGGGGCGAGCGACTTCACCAGGTTCCGCATCGGACCGCCTTCGAGCTGGAACACGCCGATCGTGTCTCCTCGCTGCAGCATCTCGAAGACTTTCGGGTCGTCGAGGGGAACCCTGTCGATGTCGGGCCGTTCCCCGGTGGTCGCTTCTATCAGGTCCAGTGCCCGCTCGATCACCGACAGGTTGCGAAGTCCGAGGAAGTCCATCTTTAGCAGACCGAGGTCCTCGACACCGTGCATTTCGTACTGGGTGACGATCGGCGCATCCTCGACCCTGCCGCCCGGATCGGGCTTGCGCTGGATCGGAAGGTGGTCCGTGAGCGGGTCCCCGGATATGACGACCGCCGCTGCGTGGATCCCGTCTTGGCGTCGCATGCCTTCAAGCCCGCGGGCGACCTCGACCACTTTCGCAGCGTCGGGGTCTGCGGCCACGAGCTCGCGAAGCTCGGAAGCCTGCTTGAAGCCGTCGGCGTACTTCGGGCTCTCCTCCAGGCAAGCCCACAGCGGCGTGTCGCGTCCCATGACGAGCGGCGGCATCATCTTCGCGATGCGGTCCCCGAGGCCGTAGGGGTAGCCGAGGACGCGGGCGGCATCACGGACCGCTGCCCGAGCTTTGATCGTGGAAAAAGTGACGATCTGCGCGACCCTGTCCCACCCGTAACGTTCGGCCGCGTAGCGGATCATCTCGGAGCGGTACCGCTCGTCGAAGTCCATGTCGATGTCGGGCATCTGCTTACGGCCAGGGTTCAAGAACCGCTCGAAGAGCAGCTGGTAGCGGATCGGGTCCAACTCGACGATCCGCAGGCAGTACGCGACGCAGCAGCCGGCCGCGCTGCCCCTGCCCGGCCCCACTCTGATGCCCAGCTCCTTCGCGTGGCGTATGAGGTCCCACACGACGAGGAAGTAGTCGGAGAAACCCATGTCGGATATGACCGAAAGCTCGAAGTCGATGCGTTCGGCCGCTTCGGCGGGGACCGGGTCACCGTAGCGCTGCCTCGCCCCTTCGAGTGTCAGATGCCGCAGGTAGCTGTCAGCATCCTCGAAGCCGTCCGGGCGGGGGAACGACGGCAGCTGTGGCCGACCGAAGATGATGTTGACATCAGCTCGTTCTGCCACCCACAAGGTGTTGTCGCAGGCCTCGGGAAGCTCCGCGAAGAGGTGACGCATCTCGGCGGCGCTCTTTAGGTAGTGCTCGTCGCCGTGAAACTTGAAGCGTTTGGGGTCGTCCTTGACCGAGCCGGTCTGCACGCACAGGAGGGCGTCGTGGGCTTCTGCGTCCGAGCGTGAGACGTAGTGGCTGTCGTTGGTTGCCAGGAGCGGTGCGCCGATGCGCTTTGCGAGTCGGACAAGCTCAGGGTTGGTCTTCTCCTGTTCGGCCAGCCCGTGGTCCTGTAGTTCGACGAACATCGATTCACGCCCGAAGATGTCCTGCAGGCGGCCTGCGAGCGTGACGGCACGCTCTGCGTCACCTCGAAGCAATGCCTGAAGGACGACCCCGCCGAGGCAGCCGGTGGTTGCGATGATGCCCTCGTGGTAGCGCTCCAGGAGCTCCCAGTCGCATCGGGGCTTGTAGTAGTAGCCCTCCAGGTAGGCGTCGGATGACAACTTGAGCAGGTTCCGGTAGCCCTGGTCGGTCTCTGCGAGCAAAGTGAGGTGGTAGTAGAGCTTCTCCCCCGCTTCGCCCTCGCCCCCCCCGTCGTCGATGCGCCCACGCCGGACGGGCCTTTCGAAACGGGACTCGGCCGCCATATAGGCCTCCGTGCCGATGATCGGTTTTATCCCCGCATCACGGGCAGCCTGATAGAAGTCGAGGACCCCGTACATGTTTCCGTGGTCGGTTATGCCGATCGCCGGCTGGCCGTCCCTGACAGCGCTCGCGATGACATCGGGGATTCTCGCCGCACCGTCGAGCATCGAGAACTCGGTGTGCTGATGGAGATGAGTGAAGGATGCTCCCACTATGCAGGTCGCCTACAGGTAGGTTCCGCTGCGGGGCGCCTCGTCTGACGTTCCGGCCGGAAGACTGCGCTGGCGCATCTGCTCGAGCTGCGCACGGGCTGCCATCTGCTGGGCGAACAAAGTCGCCTGGATTCCGTGGAACAGGCCTTCCAACCAACCGACGAGCTGAGCTTGAGCCACGCGAAGCTCGGACTCGCTCGGAATCTCCCCCGGGCCGAACGGGGAGGACAGCCTCGCAAGCTCGTCGCGCAGGTCAGTAGACAACCCTTCGGAGAGCTCCGTGACGGAAGTGTCGTATATCTCTCGAAGGCGCGTCCTGGAGGCCTCGTCGAGCGGCGCTTGGCGGACCTCGTCGAGAAGCTGCTTGATCATCGAGCCGATCCGCATCACCTTGCCCGGCTGTTCGACCGCCTCGCGATCCGTCGTTGGCGCCTCCTGGCCGGGCTCGACCCCGACTACGAAGATCTGCTCTGAAACCGGTTCGGGGCTTTGCTGATTCGCCATATTCCTACAGTCTGCCGCGACCGGCGACGAGAGGAACAAACATCTCCGCAGGTGTGAGCGATCCGTGCCTGCAAACAAGCTTGCGGCTCTCCGGAGAATCTGACGGCTCCACGAAAGCGATCGGCTCGAAGGCTGCGATGGCTACGTCTCCAAGCCTCGCCCGTACAGTCGGACCGATCGGACCGCCGAACCATCCCAGCCGCTCGACCTCCTCGAACGTCGCTACCCACGCCTGGTGACCGTATAGGTCCCTCACTTTGGCGGCGAGGCGCTCCGCGGCGCCCGAGTCCCGGTCGGCGCAGTGAAGCCAACGCAGGCGCGCCTCCCCACTTGTCATCGACACCCCCCCGATGCGCTCGACGTCGAGATCTACGAGGTTCGGGCCGACCTCGACTTGGCCGTGGTCGGCGGTCACGACCAGAGCGGCGCTGTTCGCCAGGACATCAAGGATGTCGCCGACTATCCGGTCCAACGCAACAAGCTCCGCGTCGTAGTACGGGCCGAACCCTTTGGCGTGGGCGATCTTGTCGACCCCGTCGTAGTACGCGTACACGAAAGGCTCCCCCGCCGATACAAGGCGCTCAACGTCGACAGCCATTTCGGAAACCTGGTTCCAGCCGACTTGGCGGGCGCCGCGCTGGTGGGCGACAGTGAAGCCGGACCCGGCGAAGTCCGCTTTGCTCACTACCGGCACGCTGACACCCCCGAACGGGGTGCACGCCTGAAACGTCGTGGGATCCACGAACGCACGGGCGTCGCCGGACTTCGTCCTCCATTTGAGGACGTTCATGACCTCCGGAGCCTGTGGTCCGTCCACGACCACCTTGTAGCCGACAAGGCCGTGACTTGCAGGGGGAGCTCCGACGACGAGCGACGTGAGGGCCGTCGCGGTCGTGCTGGGCACCACCGACGTGACAGGGCGACCCTCCAGCTGCGAGATGTTGGCGAGCATCCCGAGGCGCTCCGTGAGCTGCAGCCAGCCGAGCCCGTCCACCACGAGCAGGACAACCTGCTCGGCTGAAGACGCGGGCCCCGGAAGCCACACCGGCCGGTGGCCTGGGGGTCCCATCAGCGCAGGCACCACGGTCGCGAGGTTGGCGCCCCGGTAGTCCGGGACTACCGCCGGCGGCCGGCGCGCATCAGTCAAGGTCACGGCACCACCCTAGAGCTACCATGTGACGGTGAAGGTTTCGACCCGGGGGGACTACGCCAGCAGGGCACTTCTGTCGCTGGCGCTCCACGACGGAGAGTCGGATCCGACTTCGGTTCGAGACGTCGCGGAACGGACCGGTCTTCCCCAGCCCTACCTGGAGCAGATCCTGCTCGCCCTGAAAGGCGCCGGAATCGTCCGGTCCAAACGGGGGGTTGGCGGCGGGTACATTCTCGCCAGGCCGCCCGAGGAGATCACGCTCGGCCAGATCGTGAGCGCCGTCGACGGGCCTATTCAGGCGGGCGACTTCGGCGAACCCCACCAGAACGGGGCTTGCGACCACGAGGGTCAGTGCATCCTCCTCGCCGTTTGGTCCGAGGTCGGGGTTCATATGCGCCGCCACTTGGATTCCTTCACGCTCGCGGACATCGCGGCGCGATCTCGCGGCATACCGGCCGGCTGACAGATCAGGCGCCGTGTGCGTGAACGCGGTGTTCCACGGCCAGGTGGGAGTGGCCGACCCCGACGGCTTGGCCTACCCGTCCCTCGATGCCCGGCCACGGGGCCCTGTAGGAGCAGGCGTCGCAGTTCACCGCCGAGCCACCTACGAGGGACTCGCTGAAGCGAGCCACGATCGGCTCCACGAGGCGCGCGTCTGGACCGAGGTGGCCGCAGTCGACCAGTTCGACTCCCGCCGTCGCCGCCCAGCCCGCCAGCTCGTCACGTCCGCGCTCGATGAGAAGTCCGTAGCACAGGTACCACCACGACAGCGCGATCCTCCTATAGCCGAGCGTCGCAAGCGTTTGAGCCGCGTCGAGAACGGTCGGCGTCGTTACCCCGCTGAAGCCGACGCTGAAGGTCGGCGCCCCCGTCCATTCCGCTATCAGTCGCGCAGCTTTGAACGAGTCGCCGTTAGCGTCGGGGTCCGACGTGCCTCGCGACACCACAAGCAGCGCCAGCCCTCCCGCCGACGCTTCGACCACCGCGGTCCCAAGGACTTCCACCGCCGCCCGCGCGACGCCCAGTGGGCTGGCGAAGTTGAAGTCGACTGTTGGGTGGCGT
>JAKAZH010000273.1 GCA_021815935.1 Actinomycetes bacterium | reverse complement strand
GCAGACTACCGACATCCGTGTCAACTCGGTCACGCCCGCGCTCTTCGCCCGGTACCCGGCCCCGGCTGACCTTGCTTGCGCGGAACCCGGCGAGCTCGAAGAGATCATCCACCAGACCGGGTTCTTCCGGGCTAAGGCGCGAAGCCTTATCGGCCTCGGGCGGGAGCTGGAGGAGAGGTTCGACGGCGAGGTACCGACGGCCATGGACGACCTGGTCAGCCTGCCCGGGGTCGGTCGCAAGACCGCCAACGTGATCAGGAGCGTCGCGTTCGATCTCCCCGGCCTCGCAGTGGACACCCACGTGGCACGGCTCACGAAGCTGCTCGGCTTTACCCAGTCCACCGATCCCGTTCGCATCGAATCCGACGTCTGCGCCCTGATTCCTCCTCGTGACTGGGGATCGTTCGGCCTCACGCTGATACTCCACGGAAGGCGGGTCTGTATCGCGCGGCGCCCCCGCTGCGCCGACTGCGCGTTGGCCGACATCTGCCCGTCCGCGTCGTTGCCGACCCGCAAGGCTGCCGTGACCCGCAAGACTGCTCTGACCGGCGAGTCTGCGCCGATCCGCAAGACTGCGCTGACTGGCGAGTCTGAGCCGACCCGCAAGGAGCCGGCGGCGCTCAGCGCCCGATCAAGCGGTCGAGGCGGCGCTGAGCCGCACGAAGCGCCCGTTCCACCTCGAAAAGCTCCGACTCGAGGCCATCGTGATCCTGAGAACCAAGCCCTTCAGTGATCTCGGTGATCCGGCCGATCAGCTCGTGAAGGCGGCTGGAAGCTGAGCTGAGTTCGGTGTCGGTGGACATAGCGGTACCATCATGGACCAAATGGCCCCACCTCACGAACCTGCGCCGCTACCCGGCGGCGACCTCGCCGGCGGCGTGCTCTCCGGCGTACTTCGAACCATCGATCTTCGCGGGCGTACCGGCGAGCTCAAAAAGCTCCTTCCCGCACCCGAGGTCGTCGACGACGAGGACGCTGCGCAAGTCGTCCGGACAATCCTGGCGGACGTGAAGGCGCGAGGTGATATGGCGGTCCTTGACGCAACCGAACGCTTCGACCGGGTCCGCCCTGACTCGCTTCGAGTCGAGCCTGCCGAGGTAAAGGCGGCGCTCGGGGAGATAACCTCGTCGTTGCGCAAAGCCCTCGAAGTTGCGGCCGACAACATCGGCCACTACCACCGGTCGCAACTCCACGACGACGTTGCCTACGAGCGCGACGGCGTAACGGTGACGGAGCTGCGGATGCCGGTCGATAGGGCGGGGCTCTACGTTCCCGGCGGCCTCGCACCGCTGGCGTCCACCGTCCTCATGACAGCGATCCCAGCGCGCACCGCCGGTGTCGCTGAGCTGGCCATGTGCAGCCCGCCGGGACCGGACGGCAAAATCGCGGCGTCGGTGCTTGCTGCTGCAGCCGTCGCGGGCGTCGACGAGGTCTACTGCGTCGGGGGCGCACAGGCTATCGGCGCTCTCGCCTATGGGACGGAGTCGGTGCCGGCCGTTGACGTGATTGTAGGACCGGGTAACAGGTACGTGGCGATCGCCGAGCGCATGGTCGCAGGACAAGGGGCGGTCGGGGTGCCGTCTGCTTTCACAGGCCCTTCGGAGGTCGCTGTCGTAGCCGACGACACGACGGACGCGTCGTTTGCCGCAGTCGACCTGGTGGTGCAGGCCGAGCACGGTCCGGACGGACTTTCCTACCTGATCACATGGTCCGAAGATGCTGCCGAGCGCATCGCCGGCGAAGTCGCCCGCATCACTGCACAGTCCCCGAGACGACAGGCGATCGAGGCGACCTTCGCTCGAGGGGGTTTCTGCGTGCTGGTGGACGGGCCGGACCAGGCGATGCAGGCAGCAAACGTCATAGCAGCCGAGCACCTAGAGTTGATGTGCGCCGACGCAGCGGCGCTTGTCGCCAAGGTGACGAGCGCGGGAGCCGTGTTCGTCGGGCCTTGGACTCCTGCGAGCCTCGGCGACTACGCGGCGGGACCGAACCACGTACTTCCGACCGCCCGCAGCGCAAGGTTCTCCAATGCGCTGCGAGTCGACGATTTCTGCAAACTGATCCACGTTGTAGAGGTTTCAAAGGCAGGCCTCGACCGTTTGGCCGCCCCTGTGGAGGCATTGGCGCTGTCCGAAGGTCTCGCCGCCCACGCCCTTTCGGTGACGATGAGGACGTCGCGATCGTGACGCTACCCGAGTGCCGACCCGACCTGTCGCTTCGCGAGGGATACCACTCGCCCCAAGTCGACGTAGCCGTCAGGCTCAACACGAACGAGTCGCCGTTCCCACCGCCTGACGCGTGGGTCCAGGCCCTCGCTGACGAAGTTGAGCAGATCCGCTACAACAGGTACCCCGACCGCTCCGCTACTCGACTGCGTGAAGCGTTGGCGGAGTTGCACCGTGTGCGACCAGAGCAAGTCTTCTGTGCCAACGGCTCGAACGAGGTGCTCCAGTCGATCTGCCTCGCCTACGGCGGCCCGGGCAGGACGGCTGCGGTGTTCGAGCCAACCTATGCGCTGCACAGCCATATCGCTCATCTGACATCGACCGCGGTGGTGGAGGGACGCAGGCGGGAGGACTTCGAACTTGACATTCGCGATGTGGCGGAGCTC
>JAKAZH010000030.1 GCA_021815935.1 Actinomycetes bacterium | reverse complement strand
CATTCCTTCGTTCCGCATGTGGGCGCATGGTGTGTTCCGGCCACAGTCAAGACGGGCTCACTCAGTTACCCCGGCCACGCCCGCAAGCGGGGGGCGCACGTCGATACTCGAGCTCGCGTCCTGGCTGTGTCCGAACCTCTCACCCGGCCTGGGCCAGACAGCGGATCTCGCCGTCTCTGAGCCCGTAGTAGACCAAGGTCAGAAGCTTCCTGGCCGCGGCGACGCGGGCGATCATCTTCCCGCGCCGCTCGGCGATCCGTATGAAGGCGGGAGCGATGGGATCGCCGCCGTGGTAGCGCACCACGGCCTCGGTGGCCGCCCAGCGCACCAGCCCCGAACCCTGTTTGGTGATGTGCCCCCGATGGGTTTTGGTGTCGGACTCGCGCAGGGTCGGGGTCACCCCCGCCCACGAGCACAGATGCCGGGCCGAAGGGAAGCGGGTCACGTCGCCGATCTCGGCCACGAATATGGCCGCCATCACCGGCCCCACACCGTGAATGGCCTGGATGGCCTTGTAGCCGGCGTGGTCCTTGAACAGTCGGCGCATCTCCCGCTCCACCAACGCCAGTTCGCGGTTGTAGATCTCGAGCAGGTCGCGCAGCGACTCGACTCGCAGCCCGTAGACGCCATCGAAAGGCATGGCGTCAAGCAGTTTCTGGCCGCCGGGGCCGAACATGTCATCGAGGGTTGGCAGGATCCCCTGCTTGGCCATCACCGCATGGACCTGCGCCTTGGCCGAGGTCCGCAACGCGGTGAGCTTGGCCCGATACCTCACGATCTCCCTCAGCTCGCGGACCTCCGGCGGGGCGATCCAGCTCTCGGGCAGGTCATTGCGGCGCAGACGATTAGCACTTCGCCGGCCTCGCTCATCCGCACGATCACCGAACGGCGGCGATGCAGATCGATCCCCACGTACTGTTGCTGATGTTCCACCAGGGTCTCCTTCCCTTGTTTACGGATTGGTTGGCGACGCCGAGTGTGGCCTGCACGTTCGGTTCCGTCGGCGGGAGGAGCTCTGGCGGTTCACAACAGACTTGGCCATCACAGACCCTCAACAGCTCGGCGCCCCCAACCCGCACCATCGGGCCCGGTCACGCAAAAGCGGCGCAGCGCTTCTTCATGACATCAGTTCGGCGCTCGCCTTCTCCGCCCGCCCTGGCCAGCGACTGGCCCATATCGTACGCCCATAATGTTCCGGCCAGGGTGTCCCTGACCGCCGGGTAATGGTTGCGCCGTTCAGGACGGTGAGGTGATCGTCCGGTCAGTGACGAACTGCCGGATCTGTGAGCCGTGTTCGATCGTGTGCCCGAGGGCCGCGGCGATGATCCACGCATGCGGTTGGCCGCTGTACCGGTGAGCCGGAAGCAAAGGTGTCGCACCGCTCTCTTCCGTCATATCAGCCAGCGTGTCGTGCACGCGCTGACGGCAGTACTCGACATAGCCGACCATCTCGGATCGGGTCCAAGCCCTCGGGAGCGTCGTCAACCGCCAGTGCGGCTTCCCCGTGAACGGCGGAGGTGGAGCCCACGGACCCAGCTCACCGGTGAGGTCGTAGTCGAGGCATTCGAGGGCATGCCATGCCACGCTCCACGGGGTTGAGCGTCGCTGGACCAAGGGGCGGCGCCTCGCCGGATCAGCCACAGGCTTCCCATCCGGCCCGGGCGGTGTCGCGCCAAACAACTCGGACGGTACCTCCCACATGGGGGACTCCCACAGCTCGTCCGTGCACTCGCCCATGGCTACCGCCAGGAGGTCGAGGGCCTGTTCGAAGCTCTGGGAGAGGCTCTCCACCCAGATGGACGCCACCCGCGGGACGGTAACACAGCGTCGTTTCCGGAGCGGCGGTGAGCCCGGACCGACGATCACCGGCGCCATCGGGTCACCGGGACCGGCGGTATCCCCGAAGAGCAGCGGCACACGCCGCAGAGACTGTCCTCCAACGCCGGCTGGGAGGCGTCTATCTGGCGTGGAGAGGCTCATCACCAAGGGAACACGTCGACGGTCCTCTCAAGCCCTCGTTCAGCAGCGAGGTGTGACGGCTCTGAGTCATTCTCGGCGACGATGACGTTGACCAGGGCGTCGCCGCGCTTGAAGGCTACGGACAAGGCGCTGCCGAGCAGGCCGCTGGCGGTCCGATCCTGAGATTCGATCGATGATGAACACTGGGCCGCCGGGATCGTAGATGGGTGGAGCGGGCACCGGTGGGGAACCCACCACAACCCCATCCTCGCGCGCGAGGCACAGGGCACCGTCCGCAGTGGGGTCGAGACGGAATCACGGGCTCGGCAGGTGCGCCGAGGCACTCTAAAGCATCGCTATGCGGACGTCATCGGCGAACCACTCGACGCTGCTCCCGGTGACGAAGAGCGGACTGATCCCAGTGCCGGGTGCCGAAGCGGGACAGAGGCTCTCCGGACAGGGACTTCGACTTTGCAGTGCGCAACATCGAGTCGCACTATGTCCAAAAGGTTTTCTACCCGGCCGGCGCCATCAGTGCACCGAGCACCTCGGCGGCAGCCCGGTCCCGGGCTTCGAGCGCATGGCTGTAGATCCGTAACGTCGTCGTGGCGTCGGCGTGCCCGAGCCGGCCTCCCACCACTACTGGAAAAGGTTGATGTTGTAGATCTACATATTCTCCTCTCGGGCGGGAGTATCCGACCCGAGTGGGTTGGTATGGTTGTGTCAGGTGTGGAGTTCGGGGTGGAGGCCGAGACGATCCATAGCAGGCTGGGCGTAGTAGGCGTGGAGGTTGTTCGCGGTTTTGGTGGTGATGTCGGTGATGCGGCGCATGACGTCAGGGTCGAGAATTCCCACGAGTCGGCGTCGTGCGGCGTTTCGGGCGAGCATTGTCGGGAAGCCGATCCGGGTGAGCTGCTTGGTCATGCCGCTCAGGCTGACCGGCTGGTTGGTCAGCTGTCCGGGAAACAACCAGCGTTGCGGCGTGGATCCGGGTCGTCTTGAGCGATCGGCCAGTCGCAGAGCGAGATCGCCGACCGGAGCCGGGAGCGTGGTTGAAAAGCCACGGACACAGAGTTCGGTGCCGGTATCGGTCTGCTGGACGTCACAACAGCGCAGACCGGTGATAGTCCGCAGGGTGAGCCCGAACATGATGACGAGGAGTCCGACCAGGCGGGGGGCCAGATCCCATTCCTCTCGGCCGATGAGCTCGACGGCCACCTGCGCCAGCCGGGTTTGAGGTAGCTGGTCGTAGCGGGGCTCGGACTGTCCGGTTGATACCTGGAGGTCTTTGACGTGGCCCCGTGGGCGAGCCCAGTTCACGAAGACGCCGACGCGGCGGGCTAGTACGGCGCCTTGCTTGGTGGCCAAGAACTCGTCGAAATCCCCTTGGGTGCATTCCGACAGCATCAACTGGCGTTGATTGAGCCAGCCGACGAAAGCGATAGCGGCCTTCCACTTTCCCGCTGCGGTTCCACGGCCCCGCCCCCCACCGTGACGGTCTTGGGTTCGGCGCAGCTTGCGCAAGAGCTCGAAGCGGGCGTAGTGACGAAGCACGGCTTTGTCGGTGTCGGTGACGCACAGCTTGACCACGTCTTGTTCGATGCTAGCGGCAACCCCGGCGATAGCTTCATTGCGCTCTGATAGAAGACCCGAGGTGACGAGCAGGTCACGCAACATCCGGTGACGGTCACACCCGTTGGAGAGGCGTAGCTCGTCGAGAGTGCCATGGGTCACCGGGACTTGCCCGCGTGCCATGCGGGTCACCAGGGCGGCCGAAGGGCCTTTGAGCCACTTCGATGCGCCTTCGGGCGTCATGGTGTCGGTCAGGGTCTCGTGCAGTGCTGCGAGCACGGGTGCCACCGAGCCGCTGGCATCGAAGAACACCGCTTCGAGCGCGGCCTGCACCCAGCAGCGTGGACACTGCGTGGCCGTCCAGCGGCCGTTCTCCTTGCCACACGTCGGGCAAGTAAGGTCGAGGGCCAGGCCAGAGCACCCCGTGCAGAGCTGATGGCCCTCGGCGTCCCGGCCAGGCGTGATCCTCCACTGCCTGCAGTTGTTGCACCAGGCCCACTCGGTGCGCGCCATTTGGTAGCACGAGTAGCAGATGGCACCGTCGGGCCAGTTCGCCGCTATGGCACGGTCGTGTCCGCACCGAACGCAGGACCGCCTCGGTGGCTTATAACGCGCCCGGCTGCAGCGACTACACAGCGGGCCGTCCTCGGTTCTGCTCACCGGGAGGGCATCGACACGACAACCTTGGCAGGTCTCGAAGAGAGCCGTGACATGAGAGGCGCATCGCACGCATAGCCATTCACCGTCGGGACCTCGCCGGGAGAGGGGACGACGTTGTGTGCAGCGGGCGCAGATCTCCGCTCGTGCCCGCACGTGGCAGGCCAGGCAGAGCCGGCCGACCCGGCGTGGCGAGGTGGTCTGACAGCGCGTACACCTCCAGCGCTGCACATCGACAGCGCCAGCATCGTATAAGGCGTCACAGAGCCGCCGGATGATGGCCGGCATGCCAGGATCGTGTGCGCTCAGCGCGTCGGGGCACGAGAGGAGGTGCTCGGCCAGCTCGCCGAGCATGCCTCGATGGGTGAGGACGCCGGCCAGGACCACCTCGATCCGCTCTTGAGCGATCTGGGGTGCCAGGCGGGCGATGTGGGCCGTCACGTAGGACTGCGTGCACTGGCGACACACAGCGACGTCAGCGTTACGAGCTATGAGGTGGGCGTGATGCCCGCAGTGGCCACACACACCGGCGTGTGTGGGGTTCCGGCGCACGATGACCTCGCAGGGATGGCACAAGATGAGGCCGAGGACCCGTCGTGGCACCGTTGTAATGCCACAACTGACACAGTTGACGCTGCGATGCTCTTTGATGAAGAGGGTGTGGCAGCGTCGACACAGGGCCCGGCGCTCATCGTCCACCCCTGCCACCTTGGCGACGACACCGCATCGACCACACGGGCGCTGGTGCCGGTCGGCGTCACACGTGGAGCACAACGACTCGCTGCCGACCCGGCGCATGGATTTGGGGGTTCGACCGCAGCTGTCGCAGATGGGCAGGGAGATGTCGGTGGCACCCAAGTCACGTAGCGCCCAAAGGAGCCGATGGAATCCAGCCGTCCAGCGCACGCGTCCCTCGCCGTGGTAGTCGGAGAGCTGGACGAGGAGACTGGACAGGCCACGGGTCGACCCGGTGATCTCATCGATGCAAACAGCGACATCTTTTCTCGACAGCACCGGGTGTGCTGCCCTGATCCGCTCGACGAGCTCTAGATGGAGCCGCTCGTTCTCACAAGCCCCGCACGTGCGTGACTTCACGCTGACCCGGTGGCGCCCTGTTGCGCACTGGGCCGCTTCGACCATGGGCCGATCAGTCCAGCATCGGTGCGGGCGCCACCGAGTCGATGGCCTTGGCTATCTTGGCGACATTGTCGCCGTTGACGACGAGGTCTCGGACGTTGTCGGCGACGAAGCGAAAGTCGGTCAACGCCAATAGGTCGCAGTCGCAGATCAAACACAGGCCGGCTAGGTACTCGAGGCTCGCCTGCTTGGGCGCCTTGGCCATCAGCCGCCAGGCGTGCTCGCGTGAGATGGTGATCCCCAGTCCCTCGAAGGCATCGACGAGCTGGGGGGCTTTCCAGATGCCGCGCTCGGCCAAGAGGATCTTGGCGTTCCACCCGACCCGCACGCTCATCGGTTCTCCTCAGTGGCCGCGACCGCGGTCATAGCGGTGATGAAACCCTCGTTCGCCTTGGCCCACTGCCGGCGCTGCCAGTCATCGGAGACCTGAACATACACCGAGGTCGTGGCGGGCGTGCCGTGGCCAACTTGCGAGGAGACCAGGTCTCGTGAAACGCCCTCTTCGATCGCATGACTACAAAAGCTGTGGCGTAGACAGTGAGGGCTGAGCGCGTCGGAGAGGCCGATCGCGTCTCGGACCTGCCGGAAGACCCGCTGCATCGACGCGGGCTGGAGACGGTCACCGCGCTCGTTCAGCCAGCACCACGGCGACGTCGTAGCACCGGGAAACGCGGGACGGATGTCTTGCATGTACCAGCTCAACAAAGGAGTAACAAGCTGGGGACGCCAGTTGAACACCAGCCGCCGTCGCTTCTGCCCGCCCTTCTTAGCCTTCGCGTAACGCACGTGGAGTTGTGCGAAGTCCCCGCACTGCTCGAAGCCCACGAGGGCGGAAAAGTCATCGGTGCCGAGATGGCACGCCTCGTCTATACGCAGACCGAACGCGTAGATAACAGCAAAGAACACGTAGTCGCGCTTGGCCGTGATCGTCCCTTTGGAACCCTTGGCTGCGGCGTGTGAGGTTCGTTCGTGGAGGTGACCCAGAAACAGCGCAATCTCTTCTCGGCTCAATGGCCGGCGTCTGGGATCGCACTCGAGCTCTTCGACGTGCGCAGTGGTGTTCCACTCAAAACAGATCTGCACCGGGTAAGTGCCGAAGCGCTCTTGGCAGAGCGCCGCCCACTCATAGGCGGGATTGGTGATGTGCTCGCAGAACTGGCGGACCGCTCCTTGATAGCTGCGAATGGTCGAGCCCGACAGTCCATCGGTCACCAACTCCGACGACCAGTGACTCATCAGCTCTGGGCGCCACTCCCACGGATCACTCTCCGCGTAATCGCGGAACCGGCTGACGACACTTGCTCGGTTAGCGATGTAGCTACGACCCAAGTGGCGAGCGGTCATCTCAACCTGCCAGCTCGTGGTCATGTCGTTGAACACCTCATCGACCAGTGCATGAGGTGCTCGTCCAGCCGATCCACGCAGCGGGAGAATTTTGGCCATACCGCCTTCGGAACTACTCACAGACGCCTCTCAGGTCGTTGCATGATTTGCACGAACATAGATGTTCAGAAACGACGAGTGGTGGATGCTTGGTGTTTTCCCTGCTAACCAGCACCGTCCGAAAGCCTTGCACCGGGCCTTGAAAGAATTTGCCTACCTTCCGCAAAACGCGTTTGACCTGCATAGAGGGGTCGCGTCAGGCAGCACAAAGTTGCCGCTCCCCGAATATGCGCGCTTTCGCGGTGTCGACACCGGCGGCGAGCAGGGTCATCGCTGTGGTGTGGCGCAGGGTGTGCATTGTGGTGTGTTTGCCGGCGAGGCTGGGTGAGATGATTGCTGCGGCGGCGGTGTGCTTGGCGAGGCGATGCTCGAGCGCGTCCCGGGATAGATGCTGGCCGTGGGGGCCGCAGAACAGCGCTGTGCCGGGCCGGACGGTCCGCTCGGTTAGGTAGGCCGCCATAGCGCTCACGGTCGTGCGGGTCAGCGGGGTGATGCGCTGGCGTCGTCCTTTGCCGGTGCAGGTCACATGAGGGCCGGTGCCGAGGTGGATGTCGTCGATCGTGAGTGAGCAGACCTCGCCGATGCGAAGGCCGGTCTGCACGGTCATAGCCAGCAGCGTGCGGTCGCGTCGCCCGGTCCAGGTCGTCGGATCGGGTGCGTCGAGGAGGGCTGTGACCTCTTCGGGGGTGAGGAACTCGACGACTGGTCTGGTCGTGCGTTTGGGCGGGATCGCGAGGACCTGGGTGATCGTCGCTGCGTGTTCGGGGTGGTCGGGCAGGGCCCGGCTCAGCACAGCACGGATCGCGGTTAGCCGGACGTTGCGGGTTTTGGCGCTGTTGCCGCGTTGCCGTTCGAGATAGTCGAGGAACCCGCCGATGTTCGTCGCGGTGACCGAGTCGAAGTCGAGCGCTTCGACGGGGACTCCGAGTCCCAGGTTCAGGTACTTCAATAGCATCCGCCACGTGTCGCGGTAGGAGCCGATCGTGTTGCTCGACAGGTCACGTTGGTCGTGGGCGAACGTGGCGAAGTAGGTCTGCAAACTTGTGGCTAGGGCGGTCATGATCGTTCTCCTTCGGCGAGGTGAGGGGCGGGTTCGAGCCTTCGGGCGGCCAGGGCCATGAGCTCGCCGGTCGCTGACAGATACCAATACGTGTGGGCTGCGTCGGAGTGCCCGAGCCAGGTCGCGAGCAGTGACAGCACTCGGTCGGGGTCGCCGTCGTGGGCGTAGGCCGCGGTCATGTGCGCAGTCGCGAAGCTGTGTCTCAGGTCATGCAGGCGGGGACGTGCTCGACCGCGCGGTGTCAGTCCGGCTGCTTCGCCGACCCGGCGGAACATTCCCTGGAAGGTGACGTAGGCGTAGCCGGTTCCCTTGGCGGTCACGAAGACCGGACCATGGGGGTCGGGGCGAGTAGCGGCGCGGGCAGGAAGTGCGATGTAGCGCACCAGCGCAGCAGTCGTCGTGGGATGGATCGGCACGAGCCGGCTAGCAGACTTGGCAGCTGTGATGGTCAGCACGTCATTGGCGTGGTCTATGTCGTCGACGCGGAGGTTCAGGGCTTCCCCGATCCGCAGTCCCGTGACTGCGAGCAGCCCGACGGCGGTGCGCATTGTGGCGGCGATCCGCTCGTCGCTGAACACCTGGCCGCAGGCAGCGAGGAGCGCGTCGAGGTCGTCTTGGCTGTAGATGAACGGCACCGCTCGGGGTTTGCGGGCCGGCAGGAGTCCGCCCGGGATGACCGGGACGTCGACACCGTTGGCGTTGAGGTAGGCCGCGAAGCGCCGCACCAAGGACAGTCGCGTGGCCCACCACGACGGATGCGCGTCAGGGTTGAGCCGAGCCCAGGTCACGGCCTCATCGATGGTGAAGGTCTTGGTCTGGCCGCGGCCTTCGAGCCAGGTGCAGAACAGACCGACCTGGCGTTCGACGTCGTTGAGCTGGAACCCGAGCGCCCGTCGCATCACGAGGTACTCATCGAGGCGTTCGCGCAACGTCGTCGGCGGCTTCGCCGGGGACGTCACCGCGGCACCTGCCCGAAGGGAACGACCAGCTCACGTAACGACGCCAAGTCGACTTTCGCGTACGTCATCGTGGTCAGCGTGTAGACGTGGCCCAGCAGTTCTTTGGCTTCGCTCAGCGTGCCGCCCGCGGCCAGAACGTCCATCGCTGCGGTGTGCCGTAGCCGGTGCGCGTAGATCGGGTCAATACCCGCCAGCCCCGACAGGCGGGCGATGACCCCTGAGATCCCCGAGACCGTCATCATCTGGCGCGGCGCTCGGGTGCGCACGAACACGGCCCGGTCCAAAGCGGGCGGCCGAAGCCGCAACCAGGTTTCTAACGCCTGTCCCACGTCGACGGGCAGTGGAAGCACATGGTCGCGGCCCTTGCCGGTGACGCGGACATGTCCGTCGACCCAGTCGATGTCATCGAGCATCAGACGGGCGACTTCGCCCGCTCTTAGGCCGAGCCGGACCAGGATCACCACGAGGGCACGGTCGCGTGCCCCGATCGGGGCAGCTGGATCGCACACGGCCAGCAACGCCGCGACCTGCCCGCCGGTGACTCCCCGCGGGAGCGACCGTTTGGTCCCCGACGCCTTGAGGATCCCGGCGGTCAGATCCCGCTCAAGGCGTCCCGTGGCCAACGCCCAGCGCAACAGGCCACGGACCGAGCCGACGATGTGAGCCCGAGCGACAACCCCGTAGGGACGTCCACGATCCGCGACGTACGCGTTGACGATCGACGCGTCGAGCCGACCCCACAGCACCGACCCGTCCGGAGCGGTCACCTCGTCTACGAGGCCCGCCGCGTAGTAGCAGTAGGCAGCGACCGACTTGTCGGTCAGCTGGCGCTGCACGCGCATCCACGAGCACCAATCCACCACCGCCACCTGTGCAGGCGTCAACCGCCTTTCGTTGACCTCGGCCGGCCGGAGATAGCCGGCAGCCGCGAAGAACCGGCGCAGCGCGCCGATCTGCTGTGTCACCGAGGCACAAGGAACATCCCGGGAACGTTCCGCTACCACGAACCGCGCGAGGAGCTCCTCTGCGATGTTGTCGACCCCGGAGCCGACCGTCTGCATCCACACGCTCAGCCGCTCCGCTAAGTTCACCACCCCGGCCGCGCAGCCCGACGAGTAACCCTTCCCCGTCAGCCATTGCGAGCACTCGGCCAGCACCACCGGCGCCAACGGGCCCACCGCAACCTTCGGGACCCGAACCGGATACGGCCGGGCCGTCAGCGATCTCTTCGTCACGAACCTCACCTCCAGACAATCGATGTATCTGAAGCGTGCTCACAACGCTGGGACTATGCCGACCCCCCGCACTTCGCTAGCCCCGATGACCAGCACACCACGAACAACATCGGCGTAGTCCAACAGTCGGCATAGGATTTCACGTACTGCTCCACGTGGTCAGGGGTCGTCTACGTGGCCTTCGTCACCGACGTGTTCTCCCGGCGGATCGTCGGCTGGAAAGCGTCGTACTCGATGAGCGCCAACCTGGTCATCGACGCCTTGAACATGGCCGCCTGGGCCAGACGGCGCACAGCGTTGACCGGCCTCGTCTGTCACAGCGACGCGGGGAGTCAATACACCTCGATCGCCTACACCCAGCGTCTCGACGACATCGGCGCCGCACCATCTATCGGCACGGTCACTAACAGTTATGACAATGCGATGGCCGAGGCGGTGAACGCCTTGTTCAAGGCCGAGCTCTACCGCAACCCGGCCGTGCTCGCCCGGGTCGGCGGCCACTGGAAAGGCCTCGACGATCTCGAGGTCGAGACCTGCGGGTGGGTGTCGTGGTTCAACACCGAACGGATCCACGGGGAGCTGGATGATCTCACACCCGACGAAGCCGAGATCGCGTACTACGCCAACGAGGGTCTCGATCGCAGAGCCAGCTGAGCCCACCACAACCGGCACGTTATGTCACGATAGGTTGACGTAATGGTGAGACCGAGAAGTGTGCTGAGCGAGCAAGGTCAGGAATTAATGGACCAAGTCGTCACCGCGGCGCGGGCCGCCACAGCAGCCGAGACGGCCCTTCACGACGCGGTGGGACAGGCCCGCCAGGCCGGGGTCCCCTGGGCAGTCATCGGCGCAGCGGTGGGGGTGAGCCGCCAGGCCGCCCAGCAGCGGTTCTCCCGACCAGCACCGGGCCGGCTGATCTAGCAACTCGATCCGACCGATCCACTAGCCTTGTGATCTCTCAGGTCATGACTACCTGGGAACACCAACCGGAAAAGCCTCCATCAAACCCAGGCCGAATCAAAACGTCCTTTCGGGGTGGGATCATTTAGGCTTCGAACACCCAAATCCTCCCACACCCGGAAGGCGTTCCCGCGGACCCACCACACCCGCCAAACGATCACCCCAAACGCGACGGGCCGCCACCCCCAACCAACCAAAACCCCAGCCCCCACAACACTCTCAGCGCCAACCACCCCACCCAACGCTTATCTAAGGCCTAACAGCGAATGTGAACTAAAAAGTGGACTAAACTTGAGGAGCGTGCATATAGGCCTGAACTTAATTTACCTAATTCCAGGCGAAACTGGGGGGACCGAGATAGTTGCACGAGAACTTATTCCCGAACTTGTAAACGCCTCTCCCCATGTGAAGTTCACGGCCTTCATCAACCGAGAAACTTCTTCGATGCTCGAATCGCTCAAGTGGCTCGCGAACATGTCGACGGTAACCCTTCCCATCCACGCGCGCCAGCGCGTCCAGTGGTTCCTTGGCGAGCAAGTACTACTACCTCGCTTTGCTGCACGAGCGGGTATTGATCTCCTACACAGCCTTGCTAATACAGGCCCTAGTCTAGGTTCGTTTAAGCGCGTTGTTACGATCCATGACCTCCACTTCAAGCTCGTTCCAGAGGCCCATACTCCCTTGATGCGACTAGGCATGGCTGTTGCTGTGCCGCTTGCTGCACGAAGATCGGACCGAGTGATCGCACCCTCTAAAAGCACGGCAAACGAGATACACGCTCTCCTTCGGATCAACCGCTCGAAGATTTCCACGGTAGTTCAGGGAGCTGGCACTTCCGTCCGTGCAACACCTTTACCTGAACGAGAGCTACGTAAGCGGTACGGTCTTCAGCACCGCCAGATTGTTCTTTGCGTGGCATCGAAGCGGCGACACAAAAACCTGGCCGCTTTGGTATCGGCGCTGGCGCTAATTTCTCCAGAACGTCGCCCAGTACTGGTTTGCCCCGGCTACTCGACACCTTATGAGCGCGAGTTACTGGATCTCGCAGATAGGCTCGGCGTGCTGAAGAATGTAAAAATGCTCTCATGGATCACATCTGAGGAGCTGGAAGGGCTCTACGAGGCGGCAGCTTGTCTAGCCTGCCCGTCATTGCACGAGGGATTTGGACTGCCCGTCTTGGAGGCTATGGTTAGGGGCGTGCCAGTGGCGTGCTCAAGTCGAGGCGCACTAGCCGAAGTAGCTGGTGACGCTGCGATCACCTTTGATCCAACACAGCCGAACTCCATAGCCGCCGGCATAGAGCTCCTTCTGTCTGATCCGATTAAACGCGCTGAACTAAGAGAGATGGGCATCAAGCGAGCTTCAGGCTATAGCTGGCAGGTTGCCGCTAAGGAAATCATGGCAGTCTACGAGTCTGTGCTCCGCGAACGTGCGTCAGCCGACTCTTGACCATCAGCTTTCGGCGAAAGAATATTGCATCACGGTGAAAGCCGGGTCTCCTGCCGGTTTGGTGGATCAGGGTTGTTTGAGCCTAGGGGAGGTCGGGGGCGAGTCCGGCTCGGTCCAGGAGCGAGTCCGTCGCTACAACGCTGTAACTAGTCCTTTACCGGTTCATCGGATTTCAGCGGGGTGTTATGGTTTCGAGTAGGTGCCAGTTGGGTTTGCCGGCGTGGAGGAGTACTTGTATCCGGTAGTGGGTGAAGGTGCGGAAGCCGAAGCCGATTCGTTTGATCCGTTTTATGGGGTTGTTGACCGATTCTGTGGGTCCGTTCGACACGGATGCTTTGTGCCAGTTGGTGATTTCGGTGTACCGGTGTGCGAGGGTCCGTCGGAGGGATTGGACTTCGATGGGGTGGTCTTGGTCTTGGAGGTCGGTGGCCAGTTCGCACACGAAGGTCTCGGCGAGGGCTGCGTCGCCGATGTCGTATATGGACCGGACTACTTGGTTGGCGTGCCACGCGGTGCGGACTTCTCCTTTCGGATCACCGGCGGCGAGCAGGCCGGCCAGCTTGGAGTTACCCTTGTCGACGGTGGCGTTCATGCGCCTTGGTCAACAGGCGCCGCGCCCTATACGCCGGGTCGGTCTTGGGTTCCCGGTGTCCTAGGGTGTCGTTCTGGACCCGTCTGCGGCACTCGTCGAGTTTGGCTGTTCGCGACTTTTTGTGACGTGGAAAGGGTCGGCTGCTTGGGCTGTGTTGGGGAGGGCGTCGTCGAAAACTTTGCGGTAAGGGCCTGACAGGTCCAGGCATCCCCAGGCGATCCCCTCC
>JAKAZH010000272.1 GCA_021815935.1 Actinomycetes bacterium | reverse complement strand
GGGTACGAAGTGCGGTCGCGTGGTCGCTGCCACTCGTGCAAGGAGAAGCTCACCCCGTCGGCGCTCCCTGAGCTTGCTGTCGGCTCGGAAGACGACGAGGTCGGATACCGCATAGACGGCTGGGGTGTCGCCGAGCGTGGAGAGCTCATCGTCCGCTTGAATGACCTCGGTATCCCGCACCGCTTCGAAGACGAGGAGCTGGTCGTCGACGCCGCCGACGAAGACCGAGTGGACGATCTCGTGGCGATACTCGGCGACCTATTGTCCGAACGGGGACCATACGCCAATCCCGTTTTGGGATCTGACACCGACGACTCCGACGACTCCGACGAGCCGTCGAACGACTTCGAGGCAGTGGCGGTTGATGCCGATGCCGATGCAGATGTCGATACCGAAGCTGCCGTTAGCCGCACGAGGGAGGGGACGGTCGGTGGCGGCGCAGAGCCGGGGCGCTCCGACGCCGACAAGCATCCAGAGGTTGCGGCCGCCGTTCGCCTGCTATCCGACGCCGTCGATCGTTTGTGCAAAGACCCGACCGACATGCAAGCTGACGCTGATGTGGCAGAAGCATCAGCGTGGGTGTTCACCGTCGAGCGTTACGCCAACTTTGACGACCAGGAGTGGGCTGCTATCGGTCGCGTAACCCGGCGGCTCCTCTCCTTGCTCGGCGCTGACGAGGCGCTCGAGGAGGATATTTCGATTGAAGCGGCTGTGCTTCAGAGGCTCCTCGCTCCAGTGGCAGGCACGAGCGATGCAGATACCGGTGATCCGGTAACAGGCGCCGTGGGGACGGCGGCTGAGCGAACCCGTGGCACCGGGGTGTCCGCTTTCGACGCGGACGACCCGTCGAAGGCCGGAGTGACCAGGCGGTCGGAGCGGACTGTCTACGAGCTGCCGGACTGGCTTCCCGATCAGAGGGCGCAGCTCGAAGTTCGCCTCGAGCAAAGCGGTATCGACTTCGAGTGGGAAGGCGACGACCTGCTCGTCCCCGCCGATCAAGAAGAGAAGGTCGACGAGGTGTTCGACCAGATCGTCGGCGGGAGTGAGGACGCTGATGACGACGCCGACGAACGTCGCTACCAGGCTCTTACCGAACTTTTCGCAGCTACCGGCCGCCTCGCCGCCGACCCGGCCGACCGCGACCGCCGGGAGGCGACTCTCGACTGGGCGTCCAGCGTCGGGGGCGCACCGCTGCTCGGAATGGACGAGATCGACTGGTTCCGAATCATGTCGAAGCTACGGACGCTGGTCGGCGCTATCGACGAAGACAGCGACACCGACTTCGAAACTGTCGCAGGCCTCGCAGAAGAGATGCACGAACTTCTGCGTTCGGTCGTCTAGACGTTCCGTTTCCCGGGAGCTGCAAGGATCGTCAGCGAAAAGCGGCGTAGAGTTCGGCGAAAGCGGCGGCGGCTTCGGTCAGTCGATCGACACTGACGAACTCGTCGTCGCCGTGCGCCTGGTCGATCGCGCCGGGCCCGCATACGACGGTCGGTATCGCCGCCTGGTTGCGCACGAAGCGGGCGTCAGTCGTAAAGGTCATCCCTATCACCTCCGGCACCGTCGCGGTCGCCGCCGCAACACACGAGCGGACCATAACGGCGAAAGGATCGCCGGCGGACATCTCGCTCGCCTCGCCGAAAGTATCAGCAACGAAGCTGTAGTTGAGCCCGTCCACTCCTGCTGATTCGATCATCGCCCGCAACTCCTCGATAGCACCCTCCTCGGACACTCCCGGCAGAAGGCGGCGGTCCACCCCGATACAGCATGTCTCGGCGACCGTGTTCATGGCGCTGCCTCCGCTTATAAGCCCCACGTTGGCGCTCGGGGAACCGAGCAGCGGATGTCCAGGGCCAGCGAAGTCAGCGCCGTGGATGGCCAGGACCAGCCGCGCCGCGTGCTCGATGGCCGACACCCCCTCACGGGGTCGGCTGCCGTGCGCCGGTCGGCCTGCGACGTTGATCCGGCCTTGGAGAAGTCCTCTCTCCGCCACGCAGACGGCGAGGTCGGTCGGTTCGGGGATGAGGCACGCGTCACCCCGGATCAAGCCCCGCTCGAGGAGCGCCTTGGTGCCGAGCGCCCCGCCGCGTTCCTCGTCGGCTACCAGGTGGAACACCAGGTTCGCACCCGGCGCTCTACCGGAACGCTTCAGCGCGTCGAGGCCGACGATGGCGGCGGCTATACCACCCTTCATGTCGGCTGTGCCGCGCCCGTAGAGTCGGCCGTCGACGACTTCCGCGCTGAACGGGTCGCGGGTCCATGCCGGGGCGTTGACAGGCACGACGTCGAGGTGCCCGTTGACGACCAGAGTCTTCCTGGAGGGGTCCGGTCCGTCGGGGTGGGGGATTTCGGCTACGAGCGAAACCCTCCCCGGTGCCGGCTCGATTCGGGTCCACGACGGCGCCCACGGATCGAGCGCGGACCTGATCACCACTTCGATCGGGCTCTCGTTGCCGGGCGGGTTGCGGGTGTCGACGCCGACCATTTCCCCTGTGAGCGCCACGAGGCGTTCGACGTCGACGTTCAACTGCTCGGAGCTTTCGGTCACGCATGAAGCCTACGGCAGGGCAGCCTTGTCGGCGCTGAGGGCGCTGAGGGCGCTGAGGGCGCCGCGGGCTGCGTTCGGGTGC
>JAKAZH010000271.1 GCA_021815935.1 Actinomycetes bacterium | reverse complement strand
CGCCCTTTCGGGTAGCGGAAAGGAAAGTGCGACCAATGGCTGCAGTTCGACAGAGCAACGGCGAGGTGGGGCCGGGGCCGGAGGCGCCCGAGGCTCCGCGACGTCGGAGCAGATCGACCACCATCGCTGTCGAACGGGCCACGAGGCACTTCTCGGTCGCGCAGGGCGCAGGAGTCCGATGACTACCACCCGGATCGACGAGATCGCTGAGCGCATCTACCGGATCTCCACCCTGGTGCCCGAGATCGGGCCGGACGGGTTCAGCTTCAACCAGTTCCTCATCGACGCCGAGGAGCCACTCCTGTTCCATACCGGGCACCGGTCGATGTTCGCATCGGTCACCGAGGCGATCGCCACGGTCGTGGCGCTCGATCGGCTTCGGTGGATCGCCTTCGGACATGTCGAGTCCGACGAGTGCGGGTCGATGAACCAGTTCTTCGCTGCCGCCCCCAGAGCGCAGGTCGCCCACGGCGCGCTCCTGTCAGTTGTCGCTCGACGAGATGGCCGACCGGCTGCCGCGCCCCGTCGCCGACGGCAAGGTGCTCGACCTCGACGGCAAGCGGGTACGCCACCTCGACACCCCCCTTCCCCACGGCTGGGAGGCACGGGTCATCTTCGAGGAGACGACCGCCACGCTGCTCTGCGGTGATCTGTTCACCCACATGGGCAACGGGCCGGCTCTGGTCGAGAACGACCTTGTCGGACCGGCATCGGCGGCCGAGAACCTCTTCCGCGCCACCTGTCTGACGCCAGGCACGGCCCCGACCATCCGGCGCCTCGCCGAGCTCGCCCCCCGCACCCTCGCGCTCATGCACGGCTCTTCGTTCACCGGCCACGCCCAGGGCCAGCTACGAGCGCTCGCCGACAACTACGACCGGCGTCTCGCCCAGGCTCGCCCCGGAGCGAGCGGTGCCAACGGTGCCGGCAGGGTCGCACCGGCCACCCCTGGACCGGTGGCTCTGGGACTCGGCGGTTGGCTTGTCGGCGCCGCTATCGAAGAGACCCGCCTGCCCTATCGACCTGTCGACCCGCTGCGAACTCAGCGTTCTGGGGCCTTAGCGTTCAGTGGGGGATCAGCGCTCGCCCGTGCCGGTGTTGGCACAGATGGCGTCGCGGACGTACTGGGCCAGGCCGGGCGCCACATCTTCGAAGGTGGACCTGAACCTCGGGTCGCTGACGTACAGGTCGGCCAGCCCCCGGTGCATCTCGGTGCTGCAGTCGTAGAACCAGCGAGAGATGTGGCTGCGGTGGGCCTCGGAGAGGGTTGCTGCCACCGGGCCGGCGGTCGACTCGCCGGAAGCGAGCGCGTCGGCGAAGCCCGCCAGGTTGGAGTCGGCCTCGGACTTGATGGCGATCCAGTCATCCTTGGTGTAGGCAGCCGTCCGGCGGTGCGACTGAGCCCATTGGTTGGTTTTGCCCCAGCGCTGCTCGGCCTCCTCTGCGTAGTTACCGGCGAAGCTGTCGGTGCCGAAGATCTCGAACTGCTCGGCGGGGGTGAGTGCAATGCCCATCTGTCGTGCCTCCATCTCTTTCTCGACGGCGCTGAGCAGCGCCTGGGTTCGGTCCTGCCGGTCGCGGAGCATTCGGTGCTGGCGGCGCAGGTGGTCGTCGGCACCGGCGTCGGGGTCGGCCAGGATCTCTGCGATCTCCTCCAAAGAGAAGCCCAGCGCCCGGTAGGAGAGGACCTGGCGCAGGCGCTCCAGGTCCTCTGCGGAGTACAAGCGGTAGCCCGCAGCACTGCGCCCGCTCGGGACGACCAGTCCGATGGCGTCGTAGTGGTGCAGCGTGCGCACCGAAGTGTGCGAGAGCCGTGCCACTTCTCCAACCGTGTGCTCCTTCACGTCCACCACTGTGATCCATGACGCGACGTGAGGGTCAAGACCCGTCGTCAGATTTCCCCACTCGAGCGCGCGTGGCGAGCCGATGCCCGTTCGCTGTCAGCGGTTGACCTGTGTCGCGAGACAGGCGGGGAGGCGCGGTGCGCAGCGTCAAGCGAGTCCGTGCTGGTAGGCGTAGGTGACGGCCTGGGCGCGGTCACGGGCGTCGATCTTGGCGAACAGGTGGTTGATGTGGCTCTTGACGGTGCCTTCGCTGACTACGAGGAGTGCGGCGATCTCCGCGTTCGAGAGGCCCGTCGCGATCAGGGAGAGCACTTCGGCTTCCCGGGGCGTGAGCACGTCCGGGAGCCGGGCAGCCGAAAGTCGGCTCTGTACCGGTGACGGTCCCGCGGTGGCGATGGCGTCGACGAGGTGGTGCTGCACGGTAGGGTCAATCACTGCATCGTCGGCGAGGACGCGGCGCAAGGCTTGGCGGACATCTTCCCCGCCGGCGTCCTTGGTGAGATACCCGCGGGCACCGGCCCGGAGCGCCTCGATCACCGACTGGTCGTCGGCGTAGGTGGTCAGAACCACGACCTTCGTGGCGGGCTGACGTTCTCGCAGCAGACGGGTGGCCTCGATTCCGTCGCATCGGGGCATCCGAAGGTCCATGAGCACGACGTCGGGGTCCAGATCCCCAGCGAGAGCGACGGCGTCGTTGCCGTCGGCAGCGACTCCCACCACCTCGACGCCATCGAGGAGCCCGAGCACCATGGCGAGACCCTCGCGGACGACTCGCTGGTCGTCGGCGATGAGGACGCGGATCGCTTGGCTCATGCCGGCAC